>CAZLRM010000186.1:0-3717 GCA_964561895.1 uncultured Christensenellaceae bacterium
ATTCGCCCGGCAACCACCACCCCCCAGAATAAGCTGATGGCAACACCTGAATATTCGATGCTAAAACCTGATTCCGTTGTTAAAAACGTGCTCAGCCAGCCCCAACTGCCGGCTTCAGCTCCGGAATAACAAAACATACACAGGCAGAGCAACTGCATTTTCTTGTTGGAGATAATCTTCTTTACGGCTTTAATATTAATGCTTTGAGATGTTGGCCGGCTTTTATTTTGATCGGTAATGTTTAGTAACACTAGGCAAGCTAAAAATAACGCACTCAAAACAAAATAGCACCATCTCCAAGGCAACCCCTTAGCCACATATAAAGCCGCAACGACCGGTCCAATCATTGCGCCGATGCCAAAGAATATCTGACAAGAGTTGACATAGAAAGCTTCTTTAAGGGGATTCATTTCAACCAATAAAGCCGAAATAGTGCTTTCCAAAACACCGCTGAATCCGCCGATAAAAAACATGCATATTAAAACCAGTGAAAAACGCGAAGATATACCAAGCAAAAAAAGAGATGTAACCATACCTGCAAAGTCAATGGAGAGTATTTTTTTCTTCCCATATTTATCAGCAAAGTAACCGCTCAGGAACGTAAACGTGACGAAGCCGAAGAAATTTATCGTAAATATGGCGCCGGTCTGAGAAAGGCTGAGCGAAAATGTATCGGATATTGAAGGCAGCAACGGGCTCAATATGCTAAGTAATATGCCATACACTGCAGTGGAAAAAAAGCTGACTCCCACCAAGCCCTTGTGGTTTTTGTCCCGTATGTTATCCATCATGACCTCAAAATGCCGTCTTTTTTTAGTATACAACGGACAGCGTCTGTTATGACACCGACCAAATCACTTTCGTTTATTGCCGGGTTCAGACAATTAGGCTGAGTCGGGGTTGTCTCGGCTGCTTCTAGTCGCAAAGAAGCCTTGCCCGCGCTCCGCAGCATATCGATTACATGTAGCGTTTGTTGATAAAAATATTCGATTATCTGCTGAACAATCTCGTGATATACAGGATCCTTAGTATTCTCGCCTATATTTTTTTTGAGATGGTTCCATACTCCGACAGCGATACCTGTATAAAAGTGAATTGTGCTTATTCCAGCATCAATGCAATTACGATACTCCGTCACCGTCAGACCGGAACCGCCGTGCATCACAAGCGGCGTATCCACCACAGCACATATCCGCCGCACGCGGTCGTAATCGAGCATTGGGACACCGGTGTATTTGCCGTGGACGTTTCCAAAAGATACGGCGAGTGAATCCACATTTGTTTTCTTGACAAAATCAATCACCATCTCCGGCTCTGTGAACAGGCTTTCTTTTACCTTAGCATCGCGCAGCGCCGAGCCGCCCACGCTGCCCAGCTCTGCTTCAACCGAAATGTCAAGGGCATGGGCCGCTTTGACAATCTCTTTCGTATTTCGGACATTCTCCTCATAATCCAAATAGGAACCGTCATACATGACGGATGTGATCCCTAGCTTTATCGCCTTCATAATCATATCAAAGTCGCGACCATGCTCCAGCTGAATGGCCACAGGTACCTTCGCTTTTTCCGCCGCATTCGCAATAAGGGGTAAGCTTATCTCCATTGGTACCATGAAAAAGACCTCAGGAGCAAACCCCAAGGCAAGAGGGGAATTCATTTCCTCTGCGGCTTTTATCTGGCCAACCACCATCTCAACACTTCCGCCAAGAAAATGTGGCAGCGCGTAACCGTTCTGACGCGCAATTTTTTGCAGATCAGATATTTTTACGTAGCACATACATACACCATCGTTAGATAAAATGTTTTGTCTTTAACGCCGCTAATTCAGTAAAACCGTCTTTCAGATTCACGTACAGCTTTTTATACAGTGCGAAGAAATCCATATACATCGCATGCGTTTTTTCCTCTGGCTCAATGAGATCGATGTATTCGGCTTTTTCTTTCGTAATAGTATAATCCTTAAAATGCCCTATTGCAACCGCAGCAAGTATCGCATCGCCAAAGGGCGCCCCAACTCGGCTTTTTACCAGAACTGTCGGCACGTTAAACACGTTAGTAATAATGGTTCTCCATACCCGGCTCACGCTTCCGCCTTCATTAAGCACAATGGGCAACTTTATTGTTTTACCCGAACCGCGTATGATCTCGAACGACTGATACATCGCGTAAGCCACGGCTTCCATCATTGCCCGAACAAAGTGCGCTTTGCCATGGTTCAGGGACATACCGAAAACAACGCCTCTTGCGTGCACATCCCATATTGGCGTCCTCTCTCCCATAAGATATGGCAGTATTATTAATCCTTCGCTTCCCGGTGCGACCCGTTCAGCTTCCATATTCAGCATATCGTAAGCGTTAACACCTATAAGCTTCTCGACAGAGACCTCCGCATGAGAAAACTGATCCCTCAGATATCTGAGTGACTGCCCCCCGGTCGTTGTCGTCGGTATTGTGGCAAAAAGGTTCTTACAATCCACCGTATGTGCGCAAACCAGCATAGACTTCAAAAAATTTGTGTCTCTATGGAGAACACCGAAATTACCGCATGTCCCCAAATTCATTTGAGTATCGCCTTCCTCGATCGCACCCGAACCCATCCACCCCGCTGGAGCGTCCGCCTGACCAGCAGCCACCGGTATGCCGGCTTCCAAGCCCGTCTCTTTCGCAGCTTGTAACGTCACCTCACCGATTATTTCCTCGCAGGGGTATATCTCTGGCAGTATATCACGCGATATGCCGATCTTATCCAGCACTTCCTGTTTGAAATAATGTCTTCGTATATCGTATGCTACACCATAAAAAGCAGCGCAAGGAATATTAACACTATATTTACCGGTCAGTTTAAAGCGTATATAACCGTCAATTGTCAATGCCATATTGATTCGCTTAAAACTCTCAGGCCTGTTATCTCTCTCCCACATCAGGTTCACTATTAAAGGGTGATCCTCCAAGCGGTTGCCTGTCAGCTCAAAAATAGCGTCCTCTCCGATGTTTCGCTTTATCCACTCTGTCTGCTTGACAGCACGCCTGTCCATTAGATTGTACGCATTCTGTATTGTATTGCCGTTTGCATCAACCATAACCATGGAGGGTAATGCTGAAGAAGTACCGATTGCCTTTATATCCTTTGTATCGATTCCCGCTTTCAATATACACTCTTTAACTATACTGCATAAAACATTCCAATAGTCATGCGGGTCGTGTTCAGACCAGCCAAGTCCATTTGTTATAATGTTGTATTCTTTGAACGCATACGACAGGACATTCGCTTCTTCATCGATCAGACAAGCTTTAGCGCCACCGGTTCCGAAATCGATTCCTAGAAAATATGCCGACATTTCATACTCCTTTGTTCGTTGTCAAAAGTTTTACAGTATATCCATACAATTGCCAATCAGCATGATCATGTGCAGGTAAGTATATTTTTCATCTTATCATGAAGCCTGGGAATAACATGTACCGATACTATTTCTCAAACCCTCTTGGCCAGCCAATCCTGTGCTGTCACGTATAAGCTCCGCATATTGCAGATACACTCACAGTCACTTGCTCACAGTCCTGATAACCTTTTTATACTGTACCTCATGATGCTGTTAATTCTCTCGCATGGCGCCAGGGACGAATCAAAACTGTCAATCTTCGCCGTCTTTAAGAAATATATTATCGATCATATGTGTTTTATTATATGCTTATTTTATTATTTGTCAATAAATTTCG
>CAZLRM010000187.1:0-3696 GCA_964561895.1 uncultured Christensenellaceae bacterium
GGCCATCAGATCGGTAATCATTCATACTCTCATGAACGCATGGTGTTTAAAAGCGCGCAGTGGATCGAAAACGAGATTGACAACACAAACGCGCTGATTCGTGAAATCGGGTATGAGGGGGAGATACACTTCAGGCCTCCCTATTGCAAGAAGCTGCTGCTGCTTCCTTTTGAATTGGAAAAGCGCGGCATGGCGACCGTCACATGGAATGTTGAAACCATGGCGAGCGGTACTTCTGAAGTAATTGTGAAATCGGTGGTAGAGCAGGCACAGCCTGGCGCAATCATACTGTTGCATATCATGTACAGCGAAAAAGAGCGCGAAGCGCTGCCCGGTATTGTAAACGCGCTGCGGGATCAAGGATACGAGTTTGTAACTGTAAATGAACTTCTGTTATCTTCTTAGAAACGAGTATCAAGTGCAGCTTTTCATGTGCCGGGCGAGGGAAAATACAAGTAAAGAGTGATTCCCTCCATAAACAATTACTTTTTACCATTATGGGAGCAGTCAAAAATGGGTTGCTTCCTTTTTTATGTTATTTCATACGATTCGTCCTTATGTAACACAGATCGAGATGCTGAATACAATGATATAGTGGTTCCGGTAATAATTGATTCAAGGAGGAATGATTATGGCTGTTATCAGAGTACCGTTTTGCGCAACCGCAGAGCTTCAGCCGCCATTTATGCTGGATGAGGGTTTTTCAGATCCAAACGGCGTGAAAAGCGTGCTGTATAATACAAACAGCCTGCAGGTAGCGGCCCGGCAGGATACGGTTGACGTGCCGGATATCGGCCCGGTTGTCATGTGTATATACCATATCGTTGGCGCTATACAGTACATATGCAATGCTTATCCCGTTGTGCCGGTCAGCGAGGCCTATGAGGTGCAGCAGCGTATGGCGACATTCAACAACAATTCGGGGAATACTTCAGCTGCATTTGCGGACACTTCGCAAAGCGACGCGCTGGGATGGATATTTACGAAAGGCAGCGTCAGTGTGGATGCTCCCATCAAAGGGGCCTGCGCGCTGTCTGAAGCGCCGGATATCGAGGGCATCACCGTTGAAAACCTTGCGGTGGCAAATAATCTTACGGCTTCGTTAGCGCCTGTCAGCGAGAACAAGGATTCAGCTGAAGAGGAATTAAGGCGCGTCGTCGTATGGAAGGGCTGCTTTGTGATCACAACCTCGGAATGAACGTTTTTTCATGTAACCGTATCTGAGAAAGGTACGGTTATTTGCACTGCCGGAATCGGGAGCAGGAATAACGTTTAGATTAGCGGAGAACAATAATTTTAAAACAATAGGAGTACATATGGCAAAAGCAGGTATGCGCCGCCCGGATCCGGGAGACCCGCACGGCACTGAAAGCGATCAGAGTATGAAGCGCAGGATCGATCCCCGCGTGCCCGAAATACAGGGGAAAGCAAAGACGGGGAAAGCCTCAGCGAAAAAAAGAAAAAAGGGCAGCTTGTGATAAGCCGCACCAATACGGTTTGCGTTTAATACACTACTAATAGTCATATTCTCACCCTAATAAAGGAGATATTTTTATGATTGGGCGTTGCGTTACAATTTACAGAAATCAGCGGAATCAGTTCAGCATAAGCCGAAACAGGCGTGAAGCCTCAAATGAATCGGCAGCGCAGGAAGAAACCGCAAACGATATTGGTACGT
Source organism: uncultured Christensenellaceae bacterium (assembly GCA_964561895.1). Lineage (GTDB taxonomy): Bacteria > Bacillota > Clostridia > Christensenellales > SZUA-584 > JAEWCC01. The sequence goes on from CAZLRM010000187.1 coordinate 1,679, forward strand.
ACGGTTTGGCGTATCAGTCGGGTCCCGAGATACTTTCGGTTATTGAACCCGGAGGGATCGTGCCGGTTTTATTAAGCAACAGCGCGCCGATTAATACGGGGGTAACGCACGAACCCGGAACGGCTGAGGTTATCGTAACCTCTTCCGGCGATTACGAAATCCGCTTTGCGCTGCATATATCGGCGGATAAAGCGGGCCCTGCGACATTTTCTTTGCAAAGTGACGGGAAAAATATCGAAAGTGCTGTATGGGATATTCCGTTAAAATCCGGCTTTCAAATCGTAACGGGTTTTACAATAGCGCATATTGGAAAAGATGCCCGTGTCCATGTTGTAATAAGCGCAGCCTCACCGCTGAACGTGCGGCTGACCGGCAGCCATACAACCGCATCGCTAATCGTTAAAAAAATATAGAATCCGCATATCGAGTTATAAATAGATCTTACCGTAACTATTTTGCCAATCTATTTAAAAAAGAGTATTGACAAAGCGGTTACTTGCGGCTATAGTTTATTACATAAGTAACTGACCAAATAGGTATGAGGTGTTTTTATGAATATCAATTTTCAAAGCGAAACACCCATCTACCAGCAGATCGCGGAAGAACTGGAGAGTGCGATCATATCGGGCGTTTACGGAGACGAGGAGCAGGTACCGTCCACGACCGAGATATCCGTGCGGTACAAGATCAATCCCGCGACCGTGCTCAAGGGAGTCACACTGCTGGCAGAGGAAGGTATCCTCTATAAGAAGAGGGGGCTGGGTATGTTCGTAACATCAGGCGCCAAGCAAAAGGTGCTCGAAAAAAGGAGACGCGCGTTTTTTGAGCACTACGTAAAGCCCATGATTAGGGAGGCAAAGAATCTTTCATTAGGCGCAAAAGAATTAAGCGAAATGATAATGAGAGGGTATGAGAAATGAACATGATCGAAATTAACAACGTAACAAAAAAGTATGGCGCAACGACCGCGCTGCAAAACGTTTCTACACGTTTTGAAGGAGGGTGTATCTATGGGCTGCTGGGAAGAAACGGTGCTGGTAAAACTACGCTGCTGAATCTGATCACGAATAAGCTTTTTCCGACGGAGGGAGAGATTACGATCGACGGTGCAAGCGTGTTTGAGAACGATGCCGTACTCTCCAAGGTATACTGCATGAGTGAAAGCAAGCTTTACCCGGACAGTATGACTATCAAGGAAATACTGAAATGGACAGCAGAGTTTTACCCCAAAACGGATATGGCATGTGCGCAATACCTTGCGGACAGGTTCGCGCTGAACCTTAAAAATAGGGTCCGGGCACTTTCCACCGGATACCAGTCGATATTCAAGATCATCATTGCGCTGTCATGCAACGCGCCGATACTGATGCTGGACGAACCGGTGCTGGGATTGGACGCGAACTTCAGAGATCTGTTCTACAGGGAGCTTATTGCGAGCTATAACGCCAACCCCAGAACGATCGTGATTTCGACACATTTGATCGAGGAAGCAGCGGATGTGATTGAAAAAGTCGTCATCATCAACAACGGGCAGATCATACTTCAGGACAGCGTACAGGAAGTATTGGCCAAAGGCTACACGGTAACGGGGCCACAGAGCGCGGTGGACGATTTTATTCGGGGTAAAAATGTAATGGGCACCGATATGCTGGGAGGTATCAAATCCGCTTATCTGCTTGATGCGCTGCCGCAGGAAGGCACGCCGCAGGGTATCGAGATATCCAGGATGCGTCTGCAAAATCTGTTCATCCATCTTACGAATGCAGGAGGGAACCGTTCATGAAAATCAAATCCGCTTATAAATATCAGATATCCGAACTTAAAAAACCGGTTATCATCTATTATGCCATTATCGTTGCGATGATGGCGGCTGCCGCGATCATCATGGCTGTCTTTAAAAACAGCGTCATCCATATCGAGAGCTTTGATAATCCATACAATATGGCAACCGTAATATTCCTGTTCGTCTGCGGGTTGAATTCCTTCAGGCAGCAGTTCCACATGTTCCTCGCCAACGG
>CAZLRM010000188.1:0-3690 GCA_964561895.1 uncultured Christensenellaceae bacterium
TCCAGAGAGATAAACTCGATGATCATGAGCTTATGCCCGTAAAATTTATGGTCTTTTATTGTGGACACCACATTGCCCACAACCTTTGCTATCTTCAAGATGTTCTCCGCTTACTTGGGCAGTATGCCTTCCACGTCGTCGTGCGGGCGCGGAATTACGTGTACGCTGAACAACTCTCCGACTCTCTTGGCCGCCGCTGCACCCGCTTCCACCGATGCCTTCACCGCGCCGACGTCGCCCCTCACCATCACGGTCACAAGGCCGCTGCCGATCTTTTCTTTTCCGATGAGCGTTACGTTGGCCGCTTTGACCATTGCATCCGCCGCTTCGATCGCACCCACAAGCCCCTTTGTTTCAACCATGCCTAATGCCTGCTTTTCCATATAAATCTCCTTTCGTGTTACATATTTTCATTGTATTCGTCAATAAACCCCACGATAGCCGCGTCGGCAGGCACCATTCCCCTGCGGAATATCAATGCCGCTTCCTTCGAGCCGATCAGGTACACAAAATCGCCGTCACCCGCTTGCGCCGTCTGATCCGCCGCGACGATCGTCTTGCCCGGTTTGCCGTTCTCTATGGTCTGGACGAGCAGCAGCTTGATGCCGCGCAGCCCCTCGTCCTTCACCGTAGATACCACCGAGCCCACGACTTTGCCGGTATACATATGTTTTCACCTCCGGCACAACGCCGTCTTTATTTCGCCGATGCCGCTTTAGCCGGTTTTGCTTCGGCGGGCAGTATGCTTTCCACGTCCTCGTGCGGATGCGGTATGACATGTACGCTGAACAATTCGCCGACACGCTTCGCCGCCGCAGCGCCTGCGTCCACCGCAGCCTTGACCGCGCCGACATCGCCTCTGACCATGACGGTCACAAGGCCGCTGCCAATCTTCTCTTTGCCCATGAGCGTTACGTTCGCCGCTTTCACCATCGCGTCCGCCGCTTCGATCGCGCCGACAAGCCCTTTGGTTTCTACCATTCCGAGTGCTTCCTTCGCCATTTTCGTTTCTCCTTTTAATGCAATTCATGTTCACCCCAAAAAGCTTTCATACTTTTGGGGGCGTTTACTTAAAATACTGCCTGCAATATATCTGGATGCGGCGACGGTATCACTACCGTCCTCGCTACCATGCCCTTTGCTTCTTCAAGCTCCTGCGCCGCCTCCATGGCGGATTTCACAGCGGCTACATCCCCGGTGAGCACTATGAAACTCTTGCCGCCAAGGCCCCTGCCGAGCCTCACCTCAATCAGACTCACGTCTGCGGCTTTCACCGCCGTATCTGCGCAGATCACCGCCGAAGCCAGCGAAAACGTTTCGAGTATCCCCAGCGCTCCGGGCTCCCCGATCTCGGAGCTTGCGCACATCGCCTTGATCACCTGGCCGTGGATATTCGGTATCACGATGCTGTCCACGAGTACGGAATCCGCAATCTCCCGTCCCGCCGCCACCGAAGCCTTCACCGCGGCAACGTCTCCCGCTACGATCACGATGTATTTGCCCGCGCAAACTGCCTGCGCGCTGATGAGCTTCACATCTGCGGCTTTCATCATCGCATCGCCCGCTTCAATCCCCGCCGGTATTGAATTTGTTTCTATCATTCCAAGCGCGTTCACGGTATTCTCCTTATGCCTTGATCTCGATATATTTATCGGTTACGGCGCTCACGGTTCCGCTGATGCTTGCATGAACCCTCGCGCCCAGCTTTGCTTCGGGTATCCCGGCAACGAGCTGCCCTTTCTCCACATGGTCCCCCGCTTTCACAGCCGGTATGGAGGGCGCTCCGATATGCATCACCAGTGGCAGCCTTACAAACCGTATCTCCGGGCTTTCCGACAGCGGCGCGGGCACATCGTACTTCATGATCCCCATCCTCGCCATGAGCCTGGCTGTCGGTACCTTCACAAATTGGGGGGCGGCGCTTCCCTTTACGCTCTTTTGCGGCCTGATGCCACCTGAGAGTAGCGCATCCTTCATGCGCGTCATCATACGGCTGGGGCTTAAACCGAAGTTGCAGGCATAGTAGCTGCACAGCCCGCAGTCGCAGCAGGAAAAAATTCCGTTTACGTCGCCCATCAGGCTTCCCTTACCCATAAAAGCCGCGCGCATGATCTTATGCGGCTCGACGCCGAGGCCCAGCGCGTTTCTCGGGCACATTTCCGTGCACAGGGTACACTGGCTGCATGCCGCCTTCGTAAGCTTTAAGTCCATCGCTCCGTCAGCCGTCTTCTTTGCAATCAAAGGATGATCAGACTTCAGCACTATCAGCCCGCCCGTCGTCTTGGTCACGGGTTCGTTTGCATTTCTGCTGAGCCTGCCCGTTGCGGGCCCGCCGACGATCAGCGTATACCCATCTAGGCTTTCCGGCCCGCCCGCCACCTTGATCAGCTCTTTAAACAACGTGCCCACGGGAACCTTCAGCGTCACCGGGCGCTGCACCTCTCCCGCAACCGTCACGAATTTGTCCGTTACCGGCTTGCCATCCAAAGCGTCCGATATGTTTGCGAGCGTCGCGACGTTGCTGACAACCGCCCCCACGTCGAGCGGTATGCCGCCTGTCGGCACCACCCTGCCCGTCACCCCGTATACGATCTGCTGTTCGTCGCCCGCCGGATAAAAGTTCTCCAGCAGATGCAGGCGTATATTGCTTGCACCCTTTATCGCGCTATTCAGCGCGTCCACCGCATCATGGTTCTTGGCTTTGACACAGATCACGCCCTCTTTCGCGCCTACCGCTTCCACCATTGCGGCAAGCCCGCGCACGATTTTTTCCGGGTTGTGCTGCATTAAAAGCTTATCCACCCTCAGCAGCGGCTCGCATTCCGCTCCGTTGGCAAGCACGATCTCCGCCTTGCTGCCCGCTTTAATATGTGTCGGGAAACCCGCTCCGCCAGCGCCGATGACGCCTGCGTCGCGGATCGCTTCTGCCACGTTCATGTTCAATCCCCTATACGATTCTGAAGTTGCCGTACAGTACGCAGCGCCGCGAGCGCGTGAACGTCCTTGCGCTTGTCAGCCCTTCGCCCGTAGGCGTCGCAATCGTCAATGTCGTGTATCCCTCGCCGTTAAAACCCAACCCCGCATATGACGGAGCGTTTTTCACAAATATCGTGGTGTTCATCGCCTTTGCCGCCATCGACAGGCGCGAAACGTTCTGGGAATGCATCATCGCCGTATGCCGGCAACCGTTTTCCGCCTTGATAGACTTCGCGATGGCTTCCTCTATCGTCCTTACCGACGCAATGCCGAGCACCGGCATCAGCATCTCAACCGTAATAAACGGGTGGTTCTCGTCCACCGCCGCGATCACAAGCCTCGGATTGCCGGAAAAGCTCACGCCGCTCGATTTTAAAATCACCGCCGCATCCCTGCCGACAAAATTACGGTTGATGACATATTTTCCGTTCTTGTTCTCTAAAACTGTATTTACAACCTTGTCGATGTCCGCGCCCGATATCCTGAAAGCCCCGTTTTTCTCCATCTCGCACATGAGCGCTTCCTTGATGCTCTCAAACGCAAACACTTCCTTTTCGGCGATGCACAGCACGTTGTTGTCAAAGCTCGCGCCGTCCACGATATCCTTCGCCGCCTGCGGGATAATCGCCGTATCGTCAACGATGACCGGGGGATTTCCGGGCCCCGCCGCAATCACCTTCTTGCCCGTCTTCATCGCAACCTTGACGACCGCCT
>CAZLRM010000189.1:0-3672 GCA_964561895.1 uncultured Christensenellaceae bacterium
TATCCGCCACGATATACCGTACGTCATGGATCGGCGCCATGTCATAATCCCAGTGAATATTCTGTACGGAGTTTAAGTACACGCGGTTTTCAGATTCGAGCAAAACGTCGAAAGTTTTATATTCCACCGCGAAGTATTCGTTTTCCTTGATGTTCTCCATGATGCGTACGGTGTACTCGCCGCTGCCGAACTGCAGCGGGAAATCCTCGATATCGCCCTCGCCCGCGAGGTTGTAATAGATTTTTTCGCTGCCGCAGGCTACTTCCAGCCTGAATTTTTTTTCCTGCTCGCTTTCATAACAGACGCGCAGCAGCCCCTGCGCGGTGTAATCGGTGCAAATGATTTCATCGGGTTTGACAACGGGCGGCAGGGTTGGCCCCGGCAGCTTTTCCGTAAACAGCGCGTCCAGATTTTCTGAAGCCAAAGGGTCTGCAATGGAAGCCAACTCAGTATTTCTGCCGGTATCGTCCGAACCAGAGCACGCGCCCAGCATCACGATAAATGCGACGAAAAGCGTGAGCACAGTTCGCTGTTTGTGGTTGTGGCTTCCTTTCTTTTTCATGCCGCGCCTTCCCGTTGAATCTCTCGCCACTGCGTCGCGCGAAGGCTTGTGCCCCCCTTATCGAAAATTTGAAATGACAGCGCTACGTCGATGCCCACCATAGTATCCTTTGACCATGTTTCATAATAAAAGATAAAACCGGCGCCCGACTTTTCAATATCCGTATCAAAATCCAGCGCGTCTAGCTTTTTCTTTACACTCTCTTCATCCGCGTTTGAAATATCAGCTAATGCGCGGTCGATCTGCGCAAAGCGTTCCCATGCAATTGCTTCCGCTTCGTAGTACTGTGCGTTCCATTCCGCGACTTTTTGCCCGAGACGCATACTGGAGAGCGCGGTGGTAAGTGCCGCGACGCCGAATACCATAAGCACGACGAGCAGCAATATGACAAGTATAGAGGAGGCGCCTTTTTCAGATCCGATAAGTTTTTTAATCATGGCGTTCCTCCCGATAGTATTTCGCGGTGTTAATCTCCGCGACGACGCTGCCTTCTTTGAGTGCCTGTATGCAGATGTCGTACAGCATGCCGGGATACCCTTCTTTACGCGGAGTTGCGCGCAGCATAATCTGATAGCCGTCTATATCCGCCGCGTATTGCCCGTCCGCTTCTGCGGGCGCTGCATCAAGCGCATCCATGCTGTCCTGCAGCGTATCGGCGCACAGCACCGTTTCCGCGGCGGACGCCGCGGCCATCTCGGCTGCCTGCCGGTTTGCCGTCAAGTCGTTGGTGTCTGCTGCGAGCACAAAAAGGCGCAGCAGCACCGCGCAGATGACGCCGAGCGCCGCGATGGAGATGATGATTTCGACCAGCGTAAATCCCTTTTCGTTCTTCATGACCGCAGCCCCACTGTGCCTTCCACGGTGAGAAGGCTGTCGCCGTTTTTGCATACGCAGGTGATATCGATGGCCTTGCCGTTTTGTTTTACTTTAAAGTCTGCCAGCGCCGTGATGCGGTTGGAAGCGGCAACGGCAGGCGGCATATCCTTCGCGGCGACGCATTCATACAGCTCGCCCTCGCTGAAAAACAAGTAGGTAACGTACTCACCGTCTTCCGAATGGATGACCAGCGTGTCGCCGAAATCCGTCCGGGAAACCCCGATAAGCCCCTGTGTGTCGTTTTGTTTGAGCTTCATGTTGATATAGGAATAAGCGACGCGCGCGCTCTGCATGCTGTCCTTATCGTCGATAATGCCGTTATAGGCGCTCGTTCCCGCGCCGATGAGCTGAAACACCACAAGCGCGAATATCACGAGCACGAGCATCACCATCACCGTTTCCACGGATAACGCCTTGCTTCGGGCGTACATCAGGAATCACCCGCCTTTCGCGCAAACACGCGCACGTCCGGCAGTATGTTGGACGCGTACATGTCATAATGGTAGGTATAGCGCTGCGTATCGAGCTGCAGCCCGTAGTTCTTGGCGAGGTAATTCAGGTCAGGCGGATACTCGCCCTCGAGCGCGTAGCACTGCGCGACGTACGTGAGCACAGTATTGCGTATCTCGGAGAGCTTGTATTCGTTGTAATTATCCGCGTAGGCGGACAGGCCGATGAGCAGCGCCGCGGCGGCAACCGCGATAGCGAGCACACCCGCGACCAGGCTGATCAGCGGCAGTTTGGCATTCTTCATATACTTATCCTACAGCGTTCATAATGCGCGCGACAGGCAGTATCACCGATACGAGCACGACGCCCACGATGAGCGAAAGCACGATGATGAGCGCAGGCTCCAGCACTGTCGTCAAGCGCGCCAAACGCTCGTCGAGCCGCCGCTCCATCACGTCGGCGGTTTTATCGAGCACGTTGTCGGTGTGGCCTGTGCTTTCGCCCACGGCGAGTACTTTAAGCAGCAGCTCGGGGAACAGCCCGAGCGAAGCGATCGTGTCTCCCAGCGATTTGCCTTTTTCGATATCTGTGGCTGCCTTGCGCAGACGGACGCGGATAAAAGAATTGGTCATCGTCGCGGCAACCATACGCACGCTTTCGGCGAGCCCGATGCCGCTTTTTATCAACATCGAAAGGCTGCGCGCAAACCGTACGCACGCGATGTCGCGTTGTATGCGTCCGCGCACCGGGGCTTTTAACGCCCAGCGGTCCAGCGTTTCCCTGCCACGCGATGTCTGGCGCATTGCGATCACGGCGATCGCGATGAGTGCGATCAGACCGAGCAGTATGTAAAAGTAGTCACCGATGAAGCGGCCGGTATCCAGCATCGCGCGCGTGATGCCAGGCATCTGCCCACCCAAAGATTGCAGTACCTCCTCGAACATAGGCAGCACCTGCACGATCAGCAGCACGATCACGCACAGCATGAGCGCCGAGAGTATGATGGGGTAGGTGACCGCGGAGACCACCTTGCCGGATACCTCGGCGTCCTTGTCATAGGAGTCGGCGAGACGGTTGAGTACCTTTTCCATGTTACCGCTTGTTTCGCCCATACGGATCATTTCGATGTAGAATGCGGGAAGGTATCGGCTTTCCTGCGCGAACGCTTCTGCGAGCGAATGCCCCTCGTTAAGGCACATCGTGACGCGCTCCAGCAGCTGCCGAACCGTCTTGGACTGCGTCTGAACGCTTACGAGCCCGATGCCCTCCTGCAGCGACAGGTCGGAATCCATCACCAGCGCGAGCTGTCTTGAGAGGGAAGAAAGCTCTTTGCCAGACAATTCTTTGCTCATAGATACTCCTTTACCGCTTCGCAAGATTCAAGTACTGTTCAAACAGCCTTGCATCCTGCGCCTTGTATTTTGCGAAAATTTCATCGATCAGCCCGGCCGCCGCAAGCTCTGAAAGGCTGCGCTCCATCGAGCACATGCCGGAATCCTTGCCGGTCTGTATGATGTTATGGATCTGAAAATGCTTTTCCTCGCGGATCATGTTGCGCACGGCAGGCGTTGCGACGAGCACTTCGCACGCGGGCACGAGGCCTTCACCGTCCTTGCGCGGCAGCAGCTGCTGGCAGATGATGCCCTCAAGCACCGTCGCAAGCTGGCTGCGTATTTGGTTCTGCTGATCTGCGGGGAACGAATCGAGTATGCGGTCGATGGTTTTGACTGCGCCCACGGTGTGCAGCGTCGAAAATACGAGATGCCCGGTTTCAGCCGCGGTCA
>CAZLRM010000190.1:0-2336 GCA_964561895.1 uncultured Christensenellaceae bacterium
GCCACCGAATTGCTTAGGTAGCTTCTCCAAAAACTTCCCACTTGATGTTTTTCCCTGTAACTTTACAAAGATGTCAGTACTGATGTCAGAAACCTGATGCAGAACAAAGATGTCAATGGTGCCGGTGGTCGGACTCGAACCGACACGTCCAGAGGACACGGCATTTTGAGTGCCGCACGTCTGCCAATTCCATCACACCGGCAGGAAATTCAATGTCGTTAATATAGCATATTCGAAATTTTGCGTCAAGGCAACGGAAATATATAAACGAGCTAAAAAATATTTATTTATACCGGTGAGTATAATCACATGGAAATTCTGATCTGCTGCAGTCCGAACCGGACTCGCCGCACGATAATCAATAGCTGCTGATTGCCATTTTACATGTCCTTCTATTCCTGCCGCAGCGCCTCGACCGGATCGAGCTTGGATGCTTTATAAGCCGGGATAATGCCGAATATAATGCCGATCGTCGCGGAGAAAAGCACGCTTAAGGAAGCAGCCGAGACCGAGACTTTGGCTTTAATGCCAAGTATATCTCCCGCGAGACTGGTTAACAGTATGCCGATTCCCACACCGAGCAAACCGCCGAGTATCGCGTAGAACAGCGCTTCAGTTAAAAACTGGCCGAGTATGTGGTGCTCTCCGGCGCCCAGCGCTTTTCGGATTCCGATCTCGCGCGTGCGCTCTTTTACGGTGACGAGCATAATATTCATAATGCCGATACCGCCGACAAGAAGCGAAATGGCCGCAACCGCGCTGACCACCACCGTGAAGATATCCAGTATGTTCTGCGCGTTGGCAAGCTCTTTGGTCAAATTGATAATCTTGATCGTCCCCTTGCCATATTTGCCCAATAGCAGCGATATGCTGTGGTCGATCACGTCGTCCAGCGTTTCAGTGTTCTGCGCGGTTACGGAAATCTCGTCTACATTTTTTGTCGAAAACATTGCGGAAAACGTACTGACCGGAATATAGCACTTTCCTGAAAAAAACGAAGCATATATCGACTGATCCTCTCTCTCTACGCCGACGACTTTGAAACTCTGTCCGTTGATATTGACCCGTTCGCCTTCGGACTTATTATCGCCGAACAGCGCTTCTTTTGCCGCTTCGCTCAGCACTACAACGCGGCGCGCATATTCCACGTCTTTGGCGGTTAAACCGTGGCCTTCCAGATAGGACATCTGCTCTATATCAAAAAGCGCCTCGGTGGTTCCGACCACGTCGGACATCAATTCGACTGAAGTATTGGACAGCTTTGCTTTTTGGTAAGCAGACGGCGCGACATTGCCTATGCCGCTGATCTGCTTAAGCATATCCACATCCGACAGCGCGAGCGTGTTGTTGGGGCTCTGCATATCATTAGGGAACAACCATACGCGGTTGATACCGAATTTAGACAGCTCCGAATTGATCATTTCTTTGCCGCCTTCGCCAACCGATATCACGGTGATCATGGAAGACACACCGATGATGATGCCCAATACGGTAAGCACCGTGCGCATGCGGTGCTTTTTAAGCTGGTGTGATGCGATCCCGACGTAGTCATTGAGCCTCATAATTCCTCCGGGACGATGCGGCCGTCCTTTAATACGATCAATTCTTTGGCATATTCCGCGATGCTTCGTTCATGCGTGATCAGCACAATGGTCGTACCCTTGTCGTTGAAACCTTTGAGCATGCGCATGATATCTTCCCCGGTGCGGGTATCCAGGTTGCCCGTCGGTTCGTCCGCAAGCACGAGGCCGGGTGAGTTGACAAGCGCACGCGCGATGGCGACACGCTGCCGCTGTCCGCCGGACAATTCGCCCGGCATGTGCGTCGCGCGCGCGGAAAGGCCGGTTAATTCCAGAAGTTCGGATGAGCGCGCGTGCCTCTCTTTGGGGGACAACCCTGCGTATACCATGGGGAGCTCGATATTCTGACGCGCGTTCAGCGAAGGCAGCAGGTAGAACGACTGAAATATAAAGCCGATGCGGCGACTGCGCAGATGATCCTTGCTTTCGCCTGAAAGCCGCCGCACATTCGTACCCGCGAAGTAATACTCGCCCTTGGTCGGTGTATCCAGGCAGCCGAGGATGTTCATGAGCGTGGTTTTACCGCTGCCCGATGCGCCCATAATCGCGAGAAACCCGCCTTCTTTGAGCTTCAGCGATACGTTGCGTACCGCGTGCACGCATGTATTCCCTCTGCCGTAGGTTTTGCAAAGGTTTTTTACTTCAATCATAAGCAACCTTCTGCCCATCCTCTATGCCATTTGGAGACAGTATGACCTGTTCTCCCTCCGCGACTCCGCTTTTAACCTCCGCGTAGTACATATCCTGAAAGCCTGT
>CAZLRM010000190.1:2436-3662 GCA_964561895.1 uncultured Christensenellaceae bacterium
AGCGACGAGGCCATCTGCGCGGCGGTATCCTGCGCGGTTTGCGCAAATGCCTTGTTGAAGGATTCGAAATCATATCCGGTCGTCTGCGAGAGCGCGAGCGCCACCTTGATCTTTTGCTCCTGAAGGCTTTGCTCCGCTTCGCTTAAGGCCCCGTTTTGCGCCATAACCGACTGCGCTGAAACGTCTTTGAGCATATTGTACTGTAATTGCGCCTCGTCCAGCTGGCGCTTCAGCGCCGATACGTCGAGCGCAAGAAGGCTGTCGCCGATTTCTACCGTATCGCCTTCCGATACAAACAGAGTTTTAACTGTACCGCCCGTTTCGCTCATAACGCTGTACATATGGGCAGGCACAACCTGCCCTGAAAACTCTAATGTATTTGAAAGATCCATGATTTCCGCCTTACTGACGCTGACCTGTGTAATTTCATCGGAATTGTTAAAGTAGAAAAACCAACCCGCCGCGATAACGGCCAGCACAACGGCCAGCAGTATCACCTTCCTCATATGAGTGCCCCCTTTTGCTCGATTCTTTGTTTGTAGTTTGGCAGAAATATTATTGTGTTATTCTTAAAATAAGGGTTGCATTTTTATGCATTTAAATGTATAATTATAAACACTATAAGGGAGGGTTTACCATGGTGAGGGTAAGCGTAGTTGGTGCGACGGGGTATGCGGGCGAAGAGCTCATGCGCATACTGTCACGGCACGGCCAGGTGAAAATAACGCACGCGGTATCCAAAAGCTTCGCGGGCAAGAAACTGAGCGAGGTGTATCCGAATTTCGCGAGGAACGATATGCTGCTTGAGGATATGGATGCTGAAAAAATTGCGCGGGACAGCGATATTGTTTTTCTGTGCCTGCCGCACGGCGCTTCCGCTGCCTCAGCCGCGGCGCTGCTCAAGGGCGGTGCGCGCGTGATCGACCTTTCGGCAGACTTCCGGTACAACGACGCGGCGGTATACGAGGCGTGGTATCATGTTCCGCATCCGGAGAAGGAACTGCTTGCGCAAAGTGTATACGGCATGCCGGAGCTTTACCGCAAGCGCATCAAAGACGCGCGCATTGTAGGCAATCCGGGGTGCTATACCACATGCGCCATTCTGGCACTGGCTCCGCTGCTTAAAGCGGGCGTGATCGGGCCGGAAGGTATCATCATTGACGCCAAATCCGGCGTCTCCGGCGCGGGGCGCAAGGAAACGCTCGAGTACGGCTTTTGCGAGGTAT
>CAZLRM010000191.1:0-3647 GCA_964561895.1 uncultured Christensenellaceae bacterium
TTTTTGGTGGAGCATAGCGGGATCGAACCGCTGACCTCTGCATTGCGAACGCAGCGCTCTACCAGCTGAGCCAATGCCCCATATATGAAGTCCGAGAATGTATTATATATTAATTTTTTGGCTTGCGCAATACGTATGATCAACTTTTTTTCGGTTTGCGAAATAAAAACGGGATCGTCCGTCCGGTATAAATCAGGAAGAACTCCCCCGCTGCCTTTTACAGAACGCTGTTTAAAAAGTTGATCGCCTTTTCATTCGTAGGGTGCTCAAACATTTCTTTCGGTTTTCCCTCTTCCAGTATCATGCCATCCGCCATAAAGACGACCCTGTCCGCAACCTCTCGTGCAAACCCAATCTCATGCGTAACGCAGAGCATGGTCATTCCCTGCTTTGCCAGGCCTCTCATGACATTGAGAACCTCGCCGACAAGCTCAGGATCGAGCGCGCTGGTGGGCTCGTCAAAAAGCATGATCTCAGGTTCCATCGCGAGTGCTCTCGCAATCGCGACGCGCTGCTGCTGGCCGCCGGAAAGCTTGCTTGGGTAAACATCCGTTTTATCCGACAGCCCTACTCTCGCAATGATCTTCTCGGCTATTTTTTTCGCGTCTTGCTTGTTATTATTGCGCACGAGCATCGGCGCCAGCATCACATTCTCAATCACGGTTTTATGCGGGAACAAGTTGAACCGCTGGAAGACCATCCCCATCTCCAAAAGCATGGCTTTCTGCTTATCCGGCTCTGCCCTGTGCACCGTTTTATTATGTTCCCGATGAAGGAACAGCTCGTCTTTGATAAAAATTTTGCCGCTGGTGATCTTTTCCAGCTGGTTTAAGGAACGAAGATACGTGGACTTCCCTGCGCCGGAAGGGCCGATGATGCAGATTACTTCGCCTTTCTTTACTTCAAGGTTGATATCCTTAAGCACCTCAAGAGACCCGAAGCTCTTGTACAGGTTTTCAGTTTTTATAATGTACTGATAATCATCCATAACTGCCCCCTACTCGTAGATCGATAGTCTTTTTTCGATTTTGCCAAAGATAAATGTAAATATTGCAGTTATGATCAGATAGATAACCAAAGCCGGGAAGAACACAAGATAATTACCCTCGCTCGTCATGATCGTCTTTGAAATCGTCGTAATATCCATCAGCGATATGGCAAACACCAGCGAAACGTCCTTGATCATCATCACGAACTCGTTGCAAAGGGGCGGTATCATCCTTCTTATGGACTGCGGGATAATGATTTCCCTCATGGTTTGCCCGTAGCTCATGCCCAGCGCTTTGGCCGCCTCGTTCTGCCCTTTATCAATCGACTGTATCGCCGCGCGTACAATCTCCGCGCAATACGCCGCCGAGTTTAATGAAAACGCAATGACCGCCGCAACAAACGCCCCTTTGTAAACCGCTTCCGGGTCGCCTGCTGCGAACAAGCCTCTCCATGAAAATCCGAAAATTTCAGGAACCGAGAAATAAACGACGAACAACTGAATCAGCAAAGGCGTTCCGCGGAAGAAAAACACATAAGCGCTGCTGACTTTGCTGATAATACGGTTTGCCGAAATTTTGCCCAAAGCGAGAAATATGCTGAGGACAACGCCGATTCCCATTGACAATGTCGTAAGCAACAGTGTCAGCTTAACGCCGTGAAGCAAATTTTCTCCGCTTCCCAGCATACGGTAAGTGTAATTCACCATCTGGCCTGTGAATTTTGCAAACCCTTCATCCGCACTGTAGACCCGCCCCGCGAATCCCAGATAGGATTCCTTTATGGATTTTGCGCCGGAGGTCGAAAAAGAAAGATACTTGACGACACCCAGGTCATTATAGGTGATTACCACGGTCTTTCTGGAACTATCCTTCTCGTCTTCGATAATCTGTTTCACCTGACCGGAAGCCCGACTCATCATCTGTTCTTTTGACACATTGATTGCGGAGAAGATTCCTATCAACGCCACAGCTGCCATAATCAATATGGCAGCTGTTTTTGTTGATGGTTTCCACTTTCTAACGTTGACAATTCTTTTGATCGTTTTCATCATTTAACCACTTACAACCAATTTTTTCGTTAACCGTATTTTAGTTTCGGGCATCCTTTTTACTGCGGCAGGTTATTCCGCAGAACCAAACCAGTGCGCCACATTTTCCTCGAAGAAGCCTTCTTCGGTCAGCTGCGCAATGGCTTCGTTGATTGCCTTCTGAAGTGCGGTATTTTTCATGCCGATGGCAACGCCAAACTGCTCCGGCTCGCTTTCATCCTGAAACGCCTTCACATAGCTGTCGGGATTGGAAGCGAGGTAGCCGTCCGCTACCGTGGAATCGACGACGACCGCGTCCACTTCGCCGTTTGAAAGCTGCGTAAAGCAGGTGGTTATTTTTTCGTTCGCGGAAATGGTGCAATCGATGGAGCCTGTTTCCTTATAATTCGTTATCAGTATATCCGAGGTCGTCTCCTTTTGTAAGGCTAAAGCAAGGCCATCCAGGTCCATAAAGCTCTTTATCTCTTTCGTACTCCCGGCCTTAACGACGACAGCCTGATAGTTGTTGATGTACGGATCAGAGAATATCATGGTCTCTTTTCTTTCGTCCGTGATCGTTACCGCCGAGATGACGCAGTCATAGTTGACGTCGATACCCTGAAAAATGCCGTCCCACGCCGTGTTGACGAAGTTGACCTTAAGGCCCAGCTTTTCTCCCAGCGCATGCGCAAAGTCGACATCATAGCCAATCGGCGTTGTTCCGTCTTCCGCAAAGTCCTCAAACGGAGGATAGCCGATTTCAACACCGATGTTGAGTGTGCCCTCCTGCATCAACTTTACGTCCGAAATATCAACGGTCGCAGCTTTTCCAGTCTCTTTATCTGTTTTAGCCGCTTCGCATGCCACCAATGAAATTAACATGACGACACAAAGT
Organism: uncultured Christensenellaceae bacterium; assembly: GCA_964561895.1. Classification (GTDB taxonomy): domain Bacteria; phylum Bacillota; class Clostridia; order Christensenellales; family SZUA-584; genus JAEWCC01. Next base: position 2,913 of record CAZLRM010000191.1, read on the forward strand.
ATTATTGCAAATATCTTCTTTTGCATATAGTCCTCCTCAAAAAATAAGAGTTGTACTACACAACTCCTTTGTTTTGCTTTAAAACTAACATGTATATTAAGGTATGTCAATAGTCATATTAGCATATTAATATGGTTAAATAGTAATCATATACATGAATACTGCAATTTATCGTTTTTTGTCGTATTTTATATCGCCCTTGCTTTATGTAGTTTGTTAAATATGCACTTTTGTTGTAAATTAGATGCTTATGCTGCTGCAGGCGCGCGTTCAAATCCTCGCCTATACCATAAAAATAAGCCCGCACTGAAGGCGGAGACATTTAGGCTATTCGTCCGCACAGATACAGGGATGTTTCCCCGCTGTATCCCGACCCATCTCGCTAAAAACGCCACACTGTGGCGTTTTCTCTTTCTGTTCGTAATAGTCGCCTGCCTTCGCTATTGCTTGGCATCCTCCTTTACCGTCCAGCTAACGCTAGTCACAGAGCCTTCAGCTCGCTCGCGTTCGAATCCCACAATCATAAATCAAAAAAGCATCGCCCAAAAGGGCAATGCTTTTTTTGGCGGAGAAGGTGGGATTCGCTCCGCTCCCTCTGGTCGCTCTCACGCCGTCTCGCTAAAACGTGCCACCGGCACGTTTTCCCCGCTGACGCGGGCCGCTCGCGTTCGAATCCCTTCCTATGCCATAAAAATAAGCCCACTCTTACGGTGGGCTTATTTTTATGGCGGAGAA
>CAZLRM010000192.1:0-3613 GCA_964561895.1 uncultured Christensenellaceae bacterium
TACTCTTTCGGCGGGAACAATCAGCATCAGCGTGATAAATGCGTTCTTTGTGGCAATTGCAGCGAACGGCGGGTTTAATAACCTACAGGAAGCAAACGCGGCAAAAACAGCGGACGAGCCGCACGATACGTCCGGATTGGATGGTGCGTGATGGGAGCGGTGATCAGCATCGAGGTTGCGCGCGAGAGGCGCGCCGCGCTCACGGCGCACGCTGCCGCGCGGGTCGCAGACGGCTCCATTTATGTGCTGGGCGCGCAGGGCCAGACGGGTACAGCAATCACCGAGGCGTGGATCAAGTACCGCGAGCACAACAAAGCCGCCAACTATAAGCGCGCGATCGCGCTGTGGAAGAAGCGGCTTGCCAAAGGCTATACGGGCCTGCATGCCGATGACTGCTCCGGCCTTGTGGTGGAGCACCTGATGCGTAATAAGCTCATCAAGAGCGATCTCACAGCCAATGGCCTGTACTTCTCTGCGTGCAAGCCGATCACCAAGTGGGATCTCGCGCCCGGCGACCTTGTGTTCAAGAAGTACGCGTCGAAGAACAAGATGTACCACGTGGGCATCTACATGGGCGATGGTACCGTTATTCACTCTAAAGGCCGCAGCGATGGCGTTGTGCGCGAGAAGCTCAGCAAAGGCGGTTGGAACCGCTTTGGGCGACTCGTCTGCATGGGCGACGGTGAGGTTACAACGCTGCTGCGGACGCTGAAAAAAGGCTGCGAGGGTGGAGACGTTGCCGCGATGCAGACAGCGCTCATCAACCGCAAATACAGCGTCGGAAAGTGGGGCGCGGACGGGGATTTTGGCGCGGCCACAAAGACTGGGCTGCATGAGTTTCAGCTGGATAATCCGGCCTGCGGTACGCGCGGAAAGCCCGACAATAAGTGCGGCCAAAAAACGGCTGCAAAACTCGGCTTAAAATGGGCTGCGTGACGAGTGTTTTAAAGGTGTTAAATAAAGTACTTTAACGGGATAAAAAGCATCTTAAAACGCATGAACGAATAAACCATTAAATGTAATTAAAACCCGCTATCCTACTAACATATGGTAGTTTTAGCGGGTTTTTTTGCGTTTTGCGTGACAAATTTTCGCGTTTTGCGCGGCAAGCTACACCTGTTAAAATAAGCGAAGTACGAGTTTAAAATGACACAGCGCTTCACGCCCGCGCGGCGTGCCGCGTTCACTGTTTTTTCGCAGTTATCGACAAGGCGGGAATGGAAAAACTCATATGCGGGCGCGGGAGGCACTACGCGATCATCCGGCCCCACGGCGTAAATCAGCGCGTTGTAACCAGTAAAGAGCGTTGCCAGTTCGTCTTCAGACAATGTAAAAACATCCCCGAAGGAAAGCGATACCGCACATGGATACCAACTGCCAAGAGTCACATCTTCAATCGCAAGCGCGCCAATGGAGTGTCCGCGCTCCAGGCCGACTAGCACGGCGTGGTAACCAAGCAATCCTGTCCCCCCGACTGCCATTATCCTCATCCGCAAGCCTCCTTTTTGACCCGGAATACTTGACCTATTATACCATGTTTTCTTCAAAAAACGGAAAATTCCGTGCAGAATAAAGAAAAACCGATGGGGTATAATCGTAGTAACATATGAATATGGAGGTGCGCCATATGCCGAAAGATGGTCAGATAGACGATAAGCAGAGCAGAAAAATAAAGAGCAAAGGGCAGACACCGGTAACGGAGGAAAACCGCAACCAGAGCAGAAACGAAAAAAAGAAGTCCGTAAGGCGCGGGTAGAAAAATACGAATATTCTTATTATATATAATATTACAATATTCGCAAAAGGCTTCGCGCCATTCGCCAACTTTTTCAATTTGTTCCGCGTATAATCGAACTTATGTCTGAAGATCTGACGAAATCAGAATACATGAAGAAACTACCAATACCCGTAGTTATTGCCGAAAAGAATACGGAACGCATTTTTTTTGCAAATTTAGCGGCGGAGGAAGCCGGCCTTATAGCGGGAGAAGATGTCAAAGTGATATCGGAAGGTATTTGCAGCATATCCGGCGCTGCGCAGAAAATCGTTTCCATAAAAACGGGAAGTTCTGTTCTGCATGCAGAAATATGCGAAACGCAAGTTTACTATAATGAAAAAGAAGCGAGGATGATTACGCTGCTCTCGGTAAGCAGTGAAAAGGCTCCATTAAGCGAATGGGATGTATGCGCAGCATTTATCACGGCTTACAGAAAGGGCGTCAAGAATGAATTTCTGCAACTGACCGCAAAAGATGCGGGAGCATTCAGCGCCGCGCTATATGAAAACCGGGGGGAACGATATGTGCTGCGGGAAGAGTGGCGCAGCCGCAGGAGCGCGAGTATACCTGTTCTGCGGTCTGATTTTTTGGTGCAGATCGGCACTGAATCCGAAAAACTCAAAAAGATCAAGTACGCGGCGGATATTGCGGTCATATCGTATACAAAATCGCATGGCACAAGAGGAGTGGCAGTTTATTTCTTTGGTAACGAGACAGGCGAAGGTATCAGAGAGCAACTGCGGCGTTTTATCGAATTGTACGGCTTGTTTTCGTATGATGTTCCTGATGTATCGCGGCACTCGCTGCATCGCGGTGTAAACGCGATGCAGCAGGGTATCGTGGTCTGGACCGAACAAACGCGCGGCATACTTTTTTGCAATACCGCGTACCGCAGTATGTTCGGCAGTAAGAATATTCGTATGGTCAGCAATACGCTTGGAAAAGATATTCACGGCCCTGTTTCAAAAGAAGTGATTACAGATGGGCAAGGCCGGTATTTTGATGTAACGCATACTGTCTGCGGAAGCCGCGGGCAGGGGATCATTTCCACGATCATCATCGACAATACGGCCTATGTAAAGGCGCAGAGCAAGCTGGACGCCATGGCGCGCACCGACGCGCTGACCGGGCTTTTTAACCGGCGTGCGGGGCTGGAGTACCTAAGTAAAATATACGCGGAGTGCAGGACGCAAAATAAACCGCTAACAGTCTGCTTCGCGGATATTGACGGCTTAAAGCACATCAACGATACTTGGGGGCATGGCGCTGGGGACGCGCTGATACAGTCGGCAGCGAATGTAATTAAAAAGTACGTTGCGGATCCGGGGACGGTTTGCCGTTTGGGCGGGGACGAGTTTGTGCTGATCATGCCCGGCATGTCTCTGCAGCAGTCTTCGCTGGTTGCGTCGCAAATCAGCCGCGAAGCCGCACAGTGCTATGTCGGCAGCGGAGATGGTATCACGATCAGTTTCGGGTTCGTACAGGCACAATTCACCGCAGGCGAAACCGTGGAGTCATTGGTTTCATTAGCCGATACAGAGATGTACCGGGAAAAGAACAGAAAAGTAAACCGTTAGCGCGCAAGACCGCTGCCGAGCAGTATGCGTTCCGCTGCTTCCGGCTTGTTCATCGTATACAGGTGGAACTTGTTGATCCCGTTTTGCTTTAAAAAAGTAATTTCTTCAGTCGCGTATTGTATACCCGCATCAAAGAACGCTTCCGCGTCTTCGCCGTATCTGCTGATAATACGGCTTAAGGATGCGGGGATAGAGCACGCCGATAGCAGCGCCATGCGGATGATCTGTTTGGGGTTGAGCACCGGCATGATGCCAATGA
>CAZLRM010000193.1:0-3605 GCA_964561895.1 uncultured Christensenellaceae bacterium
ACAGCAAACTGATGACTGTGATGGCGGGCGCGGCAGATTATACCGCGCAGCCCGATGAAGACTACCGCTTCGCTTCGGCGGTCGCGGAGTTTGCTTTGCTGCTCAAAAACTCGGATTACGCCGGAGACGCGAGCCTCCCCGCGCTCATTGAGCGCGCCCGTGCTGCCAAAGGCATCGATTCGGACGGCTACCGCGCGCAGTTCGTGCAGCTCGCCGAGCTTGCGGAAACCATGATGCGATAACATCTCCCCCCCATTGATTGCGCCGGGGCGTGCTTCTGCCGCCCCGGCAGCTGCCCTTCTGATATTGGCATCATGTGCTATAATATTGTTATTATTGATAATTTCTATGATCTCATTCTTATAAGCGGAGGCCTTCGTGGACGACCCGGTGTTCCGCATCACGTTTGAGAACGACATCGCAAAGCTATGGAAACTGAACGGCCTTGCGGGGCAAAGGCCATTCCTCAATAATCGATTCCGCCATAAAAATCACATCAGCAAAGCGCTTCTATTGACGGAATGGCGCGCGTTTTGTTATACTGATTTCACTTTGGAGAGGTGTCTGAGTGGTCGATAGTGCCGGTCTTGAAAACCGGTGTTGTGAAAGCAACCGTGGGTTCGAATCCCACCCTCTCCGCCAAATAAAAAGTACCCCTTTTGGGGTGCTTTTTATTTGACATCAGTGGGATTCGAACGCGAGGATCAGTAAACGTGCCAGTGGCACGTTTACCCGAGTCGGGTCGGGATCCAGCGGTGAAACCAAGCAGTATCTGTGCGGACGATTAGTTGGATATTCATCTGATACCCACCCTCTTCGCCAAATAAAAAAGTTCTTTTATGGACAGTATTTCCAGGTGATTGCCATCGCCTTTTTTACGGATCGATATTTATTCTGCCCGGCGCATTTTCTGAATTTATTGATTAACTCCCTGAATAGTGTTATAACAAGGTTAAAATAGGGCCAATTAGTGGGAGATATAAAGATGGGCAAAAAGCTTGTTGTTCTTTTAGTGGTGCTGGCCATTATTCTGGGTGGGTACTGCACCACGGCATATGCCATGCAGATTTTCGTTAATATCCGGTATTCCGGCGAAGTAATCGCATTGGAAGTGGATTCTATCGACACGATCCAGATTATCAAAGGTAGGATTCAGGATAGGATAGGAGTTCCGCCGGAGCATCAGATACTCAAGTTTGCGGGTAAAGTGCTGGAAGACGCAAGAACACTGGCAGATTACAATATTCAAAAAGAAGCGACCCTCGCCATGACGACAAGTGCCGCCTATCAAGACGCCTCGCTGAAAAGCCTTGTCCTCAGTTCGGGGACACTGACGCCGGTTTTTTCTTCGGATGTGCTCACATATACCGCAACAGTTCCTTTCTCCATTAGCAACGTTACGGTTGATGCGGCTGCAAACGTCGATTTGGCGGTGGTGGATATAAACGGGACGCAAGGAACCGGCTCGGTTTCCGGCGACGTTATTCTTGCAGCCGGTGAAAACACGGTCAGCATACAGGTGACCGCGCAGGACGGGACAACACAAAGAACATATACGCTGAGGATTGACGCGCTTGAGCTAAGCAGTTCTGTTCCCGGCGGGAAGATATACACCGGAGGGCGCATCACGCTGACACCCAATATTGAAGGCGGCGAGTGGGATTGGGACGAGAATTACTTTACAGCTACGTTCAACAGCCCGGCGACGTTCAAGGGGCTCAAAGAAGGAACTTCCACGATTACCTACTCAGTGAACGGTGTGAGTACGGCCTACAGCGTGAAGATACAAAAATCGGGCCTGCCTTCCACAGGACAGGATTTCACGAGGGTGTGGGCGTTGGGCGGTATGGGTTTGCTTGCAGCATTAGCGGCGGTCATACTCATGACGACAAAGCGAGCGTGTAAGCAGAAGTAATAGATCGTGCAAATCGAAAAATAAATTAGCGGCAAATCGACTGCATCGACATCCAAATGCATCGGTGGTGTCGTTTATTTGCCCGCTTGAAAGCTGTCTTCATAATAGTTTCGGTTATCCCTGTGTGAATCCGCCTTTTGAGGTGCTTTTTATTTGGCATCCGTGGGATTTAAGCGCGAGGATCAGAAAACGTGTCGGTGGCACGTTTCCCCGAGACGGGTCGGGATAGAGTTGGATAACCACGCCGCATCTGTGCGGTCGATTATTTGGATTTCGTCTACCACCCACCCTCTCCGCCAAAAAAGCGTACTGCTATCCGGCGGTGCGCTTATTTGATCATGGGTGAGATTGCGTGATGATGGCGCTCGTATTTCATAATAACAGATCAGCATTGACTTTTTGTAATGAGTATGATAAAGGGATATTAAAAGATCATAGTAAAAATATCGATATATAATCTAGGAGTATTTTTGAATTATCAAGTCAAAGCCGCTATTTGTATTTATTATACTTTGTATACGCAACGATCGATATGTTTGGAAAAGCGGTATTAATATGAAAGAGCAAAAGAAGAAAGACAGAAAAAAAGATCAATCTTCACAAAGCATTGAAGAGAAGCTAAGGGAAAGCGAACAAAAGCTGATTTTGGCCAATGAGCTTTTCCAAAAAGTTTTGGATACGATCCCCATGCCGATCTTCTGGAAGGATAAGAAATCGGTCTTTTTGGGTTGTAATCAATTTTTTGCGAAAGAGGCAGGGAAAAGCTCACCGAGCGAGATTATCGGAAAAGATGATTACAGCACGCCTTCCTTCAGGTACGCCGAAAAATACAAAGCCGATGACGCTGAAATCATGAACAGCGGGATTGCAAAGATAAATATAGAAGAGTCTCATAACACCGCCGACGGCGACTTAATTTGGACAAGAACCTCAAAGGCTCCTCTTAAAGATTCGAACGGAGAAGTATTTGGGCTGCTCGGAGTTTATGAAGATATTACAAAAAGGAAAATGGAAGAGCAAGAGTTATCCTACGAAAAGGAACGACTCAGAATCACTTTGTTGGCTATCGGTGATGCTGTCATTACCACTGATACTTTCAACAAAATAACATTGATAAATTCTGTTGCCGCGCAGCTTACCGGATGGCAGGCTGAAGACGCGTTAAAAAAAGAGATAGGATTGGTATTGCGTTTAAAAAATGAAGCAGGGGAAACAATTGTTAACCCGATTGAAGAAGTGTTGAAGGAAAAAAAGATGGTCGAAATAAAAACACGAACCATCTTGGTTTCAAAGTCAGGAGAGACCCGGGTAATTGAGTATAGCGCTGCTCCCATTTTTGGTACGGATGGCAGTATTTTGGGAGTGGTCACCGTCTTCAGAGATGTGACTGAAAAGATAGCGAGACAAGATAAAATTTTATATTTAAGTTACCATGACAGCCTGACGGATTTGTATAACCGCAGATTTTTTAAAGAAGAGATTGCCCGCATGGAATCAGAAAACTGTTGTCCACTGACTATTATATTGGGGGACATCAACGGATTAAAGATGGTGAACGATGTTTTAGGGCATGCGGAGGGAGACCACTTTCTTGTGGAAGCCGCCCGCATACTTAACAAAGTCTGTGGCGATTTTGGTATTGTGGCAAGGTGGGGAGGCGATGAATTTATTATTCTGCTGCGCGGAGCCG
>CAZLRM010000194.1:0-3588 GCA_964561895.1 uncultured Christensenellaceae bacterium
CCGGGCAATAAAGTTCCGGAGGTATACCGGCTGCCCGACCGTATTTCAACCGGCAGCTGTGCCACGGCGGTGATGTACTCGTTGTATTCCCGCACATACCACAGGCCATCCCCCTTTGGTTTCAGCTCCATTCCATCGTCGATGGTGAATTCGCACTGCGATACATATGTGCCCAGTACGTCGATATTGTCCACCATCGTAACCGACGATCCGTCGATCTGTTCGACATAACCTGAAACCTCGTCCATCAACACCGGCTCAGCCCCGCCGTCTATGCGGTAAACCGCCGTCCACCAGTCGTCAGACATCGCGTCCATACTGAGCAGCACACATGCTTTACCGCCAGCCAGGTCCACATAATACGCAGCATTGAAAAATCCCTCGCTTTCGGCATAAGTTTCGCTGCCGCAAAGCACGCTGACCTGTATCTTTGGCCTGTCCCCCGCATCTTCCAGCACGTATATTGTCACGTTCTCTTCCTGCCCGTCTTCATCCGAATCGAACATATATGATACGTTCGGTAACATTTCCGTTATTTCAGGCAGTGCAGTTTCGTCAGGCGGTGCACTTAAAGTGGGCTGCGGGCTCGCGACGGGTTCGGGTGTGCCGGCGGGCATCGGTGAAAGTTGAACAGGCGGCAGTGTCGGCGATACCACAGCCTCGGCGGTCTGCAGCGGCGTTTCCGCCGGTTCCACTTTAACCTCAGGTATCGGCATACAGCCGGAAAGCGCAATCAGCGCTGCGGCTGCCAGATATATCCCCAATTTCACGCTTCTCATATTTCCATCCTCCAAAGCCGATTTAAGCCGATATTTTCCGACACATATCATTAAACGAGCCAAACCCCGAAGCGCCCCCTTTGGATGAACCCATCCGTAACCGAAGATAATAAGCGTATTGATGCAGATATTTCATCTAATAACGCCGTTCCTTCGCGATACTGTCGTAATCGAGTATGCCGTGCACATATTCCTGTTCCATGAGCTTTGATGACAGCAAAAAATCCGCTGTGGACTGGTTCATCGCCACCGGGATATTATATAGCACAGCGATGCGCAGCAGCGCCTTCACATCGGGGTCATGCGGCTGCGAGGTCAGCGGATCCCAGAAAAATACCATGAAATCGACCGAACCGTCGCATATCGCCGCGCTGATCTGCACGTCGCCTCCCAGCGGGCCGCTCTTATACGGGTGTACCGGCAGCCCTGTCGCCTTGGATACCTTTTCAGCGGTCGTCCCCGTACCGCACAAAAAATGCTTTCGCAACACCGGCTCGTTCCTTTCCACCCACGCGATAAGATCTCCCTTGCGGTTGTCATGCGCCACAAGCGCAATATGCTTCTGTACGCCAATCCGGTAAGTATGCATATGCCGTCCCCTTTTTTGATACGTATGATAGCCCTCCGTTTAATTATACGGCAAACGTATTGCACATACAACATACCCAAAATACTTTCATCATGCACGTACCGCCATCACCAAAATGCTCTTCGCGATGCGCAATTCGCGGCAAACAAAAAGGGGGAGCATTTCAATATGCCCCCCCTGTGTCAACTACTCAGTTATTCAAAAAATCGTTGAGCTTGGCAAACTCCGTATCGAAATCCTCAGGCTGTACGATCGACATACTGTTATACGTGCGGATTTCATACCCGTCCGGATACCGGAACGTTTTCAGATCGCTCTTTTGCATACCGCGCACCGAGGTGGCAAGTTCCACCATCTTCGATACGGACAAATCCGTACGCACGTATTTTGAAAGCGTTTCGATCAGCGACGGAATCTGCCCGACGCCGATATCCTGCGCCTTTTCAAACAACTTATACATCACCTTTTGCTGCCGTGCAATGCGCGCCGCGTCCCCGCCGGGATGCCGTACGCGCATGTAAGCCAACGCCTGCCTCCCGTTGAGATGGTGCATACCGGATCCCTTTATTTTTGCCGCGTCCTTACCCGAGTCCTCGGCGTTAATCTCCCCAATACACGCGTTAAGCCATTTGAGTTCTTCTCCGCTTTCCACCTCGATATCCACGCCGTCCATCGCGTCAATGATATCCTCCATACCGTAGAAATTGACCACGATGTAATAGTCCGGCACAATACCGAAGCTGTTTTTATACGTGTTATACATCAAGTCGATGCCGCCAAAGCCGTATGCGGTATTCAGCTTGTTTTTTTTATGACCTTCAATGTTCACCAGCGTATCCCGCATAAACGAAACCATCTTGATCGTCTTATCCGCAGTGTTCACCCTCAAGTACATCATCACATCGCTGCGCCCGGTAAACTCGTTGCTGCGGTTATCTACGCCGAGCATCATAATATCAATCTCATCTTCGGCTTTTTCGATCCGCGTGGCTCCGTCCTGTTGGTCTTTCGCTTCTTCCAGCCCCGCCACATCTTCGCTTTCCTGTTCAACTTCGCCAACGAAATGCACATCGCTTCCGTCAAGCATCTGAGTCCCTAATATAATAAAATAACCGACGATGCCAAGCAACGTCGCCACAAGCAGACAAAATACCGCCAGCAGCACCCGAAAACCTTTTTTTCTGCCTCCCCGAGAAGGCTCATCAATCACATACTTATTGGATGAATCCATTATAACCTCACAAAATACCGCGTTTGCCGCCGATTCCTCATCGTGCTTATGTCAGAAGCATCTTCGTTTCCGATACGCCGTTTTATTCGTACTTCCCAATATAACCAAACCCGTCTATACATACCGCCGGATATTATACCACAGTTTTTCAGGTTTGTGCGGCATGACGCAAAAAATTCACAGCATCCTCAGTGCATCCTGTTTCTTTCCGCAAAAAGCACGCTTAAAATCGCCGTTGATGCCATGCTGTATCATGTCGTCGCCCAATATGATGCACGTGCCTAGCGTCAGCTTCACCAGCTCCTTGGTCTCCTTCGATTCGTGCTCCAAAGCTTACACGCGCCGCGTATTTTCGCACATTTGCTGCGTTTCTTTTCTTTCCTTATTTCGCGCGCTTAATATCGCCCCCAGCGCCGTATTCACCCCCGCCATGATGACGCCCACCGCTACGCCTGTGATGATCGCATCCATACACGCTCCTTCCTATATGGGATGCACCCCCGCGCCGTGGCAGAGGCGCCCACACCCTTGTTCTTTACCCAATCAGCTTATCCCACGTCTCCCGGTTCGCGATACCGTCCGCAACAAAGCCCGTCTTCGCCTGATACTTTTTCACCGCCGCTTCGGTTTTGTGGCCGAACACGCTGTCCGCGCTGCCCGGCCCGTATCCCGCCTTGATCAGCGCCTGCTGTGCCGCACTCACGTCGTCGCCCGTCATATACGGTTTCCCCGAGTTTTTCAGCGTCCTTATAAAACAGGCTGCGTCGGGCTGCCCATACAGGAAAGCCTGCCAAACCGGTTCCAGCTGCCCTTTATGAGGCTCTCCCTGACCACGCCGTAATCACGGCCCTTTGCGTGCATCACTGTGCCGTCGCCCACATAGATTCCGACATGATACATTTTGTTTTTCGCCGTATACTTCTTGAACATTAGGTCGCCGGCGCAAATCTCGCTTTTACTGATCCCCTTACAGGCGGAAAAGTACAGCC
>CAZLRM010000195.1:0-3579 GCA_964561895.1 uncultured Christensenellaceae bacterium
TCTATCATCATCGTGCCCGTCAAAGCATCCGCGTCGAACTCAAAACCGGTACAATCCGCCGACAACCCGTCAAAGTCCGCAGTTCCGTTGTCATGGAAGTCTACAGACAGTCCGGGATCGGTAGTGGAGTACCACACCCCTTCGATCGCACTGTAATCCGGTGCCGGATGAGGCGTAGGCTTCGGCTTTGGCTTCGGGGTTGCCGAGGGTTCCGGCTTTGGCTTAGGTTCCACATAATCCCGCCCATACGTAAGTACGTTTTGCTGTGCCGCGCCTTTTTGCGTCAGTACGCCGTTGGCGAAACAGAAAGTTCTTTGCTCGCCCGGTATATCCGGCGTGATGATCACATCGCCGGTTACGGGATCGAATGTGTATGTGCCCTCAAAGGAATCCTCGTATACTTGCTCTATATAGGTTTTGTCAGAATTGAACGTGATTCTGCCGTACTCGGCTGTTGTTTCATACCACGTGCCCATCATTTCGCCCGCGTCAACCGTCGGGGCGGGCGTAGCGGTTGGGGCGGCGGTGACGGCCGGGCTGGGCGAGGCTGCAGCGGCGGCGTCTTGACGCGGAGTGCTGTCTGCGGGCCTGGAGAGCGTAATAAAATATACCGCGGCGGCAATTCCGCCCGCCGCAACAACGCCTGCGGCCAGCCACAAGATCCAGCCCTTTGATCCCGGCTTTGGCTGCCCGGGTAAGCTTGTCTGAGGTGCGTTTTTCGGCTGAGGCGCTGTACTTTCTGTCGGCGGCTGCACAGCGGCACCGCAGCTTTTGCATAACGAATCCCCCGGTTCAATGGAAGACCCGCAAAAAGAGCAAATCACCATACCACCTCCATATTCAGATATGAAATATTATACCACGAATGTTATCATATGACGATACTTTTCGCGGATCCGCAAGGTGCGCCAAAGCCGAGGTTCGCTTGTTTTCCCCTCAGATTTCTTTACGCTACGGTTGACTTTTTATACGCCGCGATGTTAAAATAGTACATGATAAATGTTAATTACGATCATTGTGTAGTATAATAATAACAAACGTTTAGAATCGGAGGTTAACAATGGCAGTTGGGATCATCATGCCGAGGCAGGGGCAGTCGGTGGAAAGCTGCATTATACAATGGAAGGTAAAAGAGGGCGACAAGGTTTCGCCGGGGGATATACTGTTCGGCTATGAGACGGACAAAGCCTCATTCGAGGAAGCAAGCCCCGCTGAAGGAACGGTATTAAAGCTGCTCGCATCGGACGGCGACGACGTGCCGTGCCTTGCAACCGTGTGCATCATAGGACAGCCGGGGGAGGACTTCTCTGCGCTGACGGGCGGCGAAGCCGCGCCCGAACAGGCAAAGGCGGCGGAAGAAAAGCCGATGATCATCGCGAAAGCAGACGAGGTTGCGCCCGCGTCCCCGGGGTCCCCGAAAAGCGAAGCTTTTTGGGGTGGGTACACGGCGGCGGCGGGCGGAGACCTGAAAATATCGCCGCGTGCGGAGGCGGAAGCGCAAAGGCAGAACCTCGATGTGACGAAAGCCATACCGACCGGCCCTAATGGACGCGTCATCGAGCGCGATATTGCGGTGCTGGCGGAGAAGGGATACAAGGTGACCGCTGCGGCGGCAGCACAGTACAGCGGCGGCATAGAGGGCAGCGGCCTGGGCGGCGCGGTGACGACAGCCGATTTGGAGAATCCGGCAATTGCGGCTCAGGCGGTGCCCGCGGGCGCGTATACCGACGTGAAGCTTTCAAACGTGCGCAAGGTGATCGCGAAGTCGATGCACGCATCGCTGTCCGAGCTTGCGCAGCTCACGCTGAACTCCAGCTTTGACGCGACGGCGATACTGAATTATCGCGAGCGCGTGAAGGCGAACATGGAGAAGCTCGGCCTGCCCAACATCACACTGAATGACATCGTATTATACGCGGTTTCCCGCGTACTTAAAAAGCACGCCGACATCAACGCGCATTACCTGGGCGATTTGATACGGCAGTTTTCCGCGGTGAACTTAGGGCTTGCGGTTGATACGCCGCGCGGGTTGCTCGTACCCACGATATTCAGCGCGGATACGTTATCTTTGGCGGAACTTTCGACGGCAGCAAAATCGCTTGCGGCGCAGGCGCAGGCGGGAAACATATCGCTGGACCTGCTCACGGGCGGCACTTTCACGGTGACGAACCTCGGCGCGCTCGGCGTCGAAAGCTTTACACCCGTGATCAACCCGCCGCAGACCTGTATACTCGGCGTATGCAACATCACCTATCGGCTGAATAAGGATGGCGCGGCTTACCCCGCGATGGGGCTGTCGCTGACGTTTGATCACCGCGCGGTGGACGGCGCGCCCGCCGCGAGGTTCCTGAAAGACCTTTGCGCGGCGCTCGAGACTTTCGAGCTGCTGCTCGTAAATGTAAGGGGGTAAATGATGGTATACGATCTGATCGTAATCGGCGGCGGCCCGGCGGGCTACCTCGGCGCGGAGCGCGCGGGGCACGCGGGGCTGACAACGCTGCTGTTTGAAAAAAGGAGCCTTGGCGGCGTATGCCTCAATGAGGGCTGCATACCCACCAAGACGCTGCTGTATTCCGCGAAGATCAAGGAGAGCGCGGAGCACGGCGGCGCGTACGGCGTGACGGTATCGGGCGCGGCGATCGACCATAAGACTGTGGTTGCGCGCAAGAACAAGGTGGTGCGTGCGCTGGTTGGCGGTGTGGGCGCGGCGCTCAAAGGCGCGGGCGTGACTGTGATCTCAGCGGAAGCGAAGATCACCGGAAAAAGCACGCAGGGTTTCACCGTGTCGGACGGCAAGGAAGAATACACGGGCAAGAGGCTGCTCATCGCGGCGGGTTCGGAGGCGGCGGTGCCGCCCATCCCCGGCCTGAAGGAAGCGATAGCGCGCGGGTTCGTGCTCACGAGCCGCGAGATGCTCGATATCGAAGCGGTGCCGGGTAAACTCGTCGTCATCGGCGGGGGCGTGATCGGCCTTGAAATGGCAAGCTACTTTGCCGCGGCGGGCGCGGATGTGACGGTGGTTGAGATGCTGCCGGCTATCGGCGGCCCCATCGATGCGGACATTGCGGCGCTGCTGCAAAAGGGGCTGGAGAAGAAGGGCGTGAAGTTCGCGCTTTCCTGCAAGGTGACGGGTATCTCGGACAAGGTGGAATATACCGATGCGGGCGGCGCGGCCAAAGCGCTCGAAGCGGATACGGTGCTGCTGTCCATCGGGCGGCGAGCGGAGACGGCGGGGCTTGGGCTGGAGGCGCTGGGCGTGCGGATTGAGCGCGGCGCGGTTGTGACGGACAAGCATTTGCAGACCAACGTACCGGGCGTGTACGCTGCGGGCGACGTAAACGGCAAATCGATGCTCGCGCACACGGCCTACCGGGAGGCGGAGGTGGCGGTGAACCATATGACGGGCGCCCGCGACGCGATGCGCTACGACGCGATACCAGCGGTGATATATACCTATCCCGAAGTCGCGGGCGTGGGGCTGACCGAATCTGCCGCGAAAGAAAAGGGCATCGATTATACGGCAAAAACTATACCAATGAACTACTCGGGGAGGTACATGGCGGAGAACGAGCGCGGCGA
>CAZLRM010000196.1:0-3575 GCA_964561895.1 uncultured Christensenellaceae bacterium
TGACGCAGTATTGCGCAGCAGCTTGATGTGTACGTCGCAGCGCGCGCCCGTTTCGGGCAGTGTGCCTAAGCGGTACTTTGCGCCCAGCCGCACGGCAATGGCCTTCTTCGATATCGACTGGATATCCGAAACGGAAAACAACGTGCTTCCCACAGAATCGGCGTTGA
This sequence comes from uncultured Christensenellaceae bacterium, assembly GCA_964561895.1. Taxonomy (GTDB): domain Bacteria; phylum Bacillota; class Clostridia; order Christensenellales; family SZUA-584; genus JAEWCC01. The sequence continues at coordinate 168 of CAZLRM010000196.1, forward strand.
CGTCTATTTTCGCGTCCCTTGGGATGTAGTCCTCCCACGGAGCCGCTTTGACCGCTTCAAAGAGCGCGTCGAAGCTGAGCGCTTCGGCCTCCCCTATTTCAATGAACACCCTGTCCGCGGTGCGCAGCCATAGGTTTGCACGCGCGATGCCGCGCGCGTCGGCAGAAAAATACACCCGCGCGTCGCGGGCTTTGACCTCTTCGGCTTTGAGATTTTTCAGTTCCTGCGCCGTGGCAGACTCGAGCCCGAACGCACAGGAGGCAAAGCAGCGATGCTTCATTGCGCGCTGTCCCAGCGATTGAGCTTCACGCCGTTGATATACAGCGCGAAATTACAGCCCAGAAATCTCGCGCTCTGCTCGCACATCTTCATGCGCGTCAGATAGATCGTCAAAAAATCCATAGGCGAGCTGGTGTCGTTCATCGTATATTCCATGGCGATCATGCCGCCCTCCACCGTGAGCTTCGTCGCCTGTATCGCATAGTTGACACGGTCGTGAATATCATCAGGCGAATAGCTTTTGATACGCACGCGCGCCCTGTGCGCGTCCACCTTGTCCGCAAGTATCAGCGCCGCCGATATGTCGCTGACCGGTTTGCCGGTCTCCTCCTCGTGCGAGCCTACCGCAGCACATATTTCGCACACCTCGTCCACAGGCAGCCCGATATCGCAGAGTATCGGAAAAAGCATCACGCCTCCGTTGAGGCCGTGGTGCTTGCGGTTTACAAGATTGCCCACGTCGTGCACCCAGCCCGCGATTTTGGCCAGCTCGACGCGCCTCTCCGGCATACCTAGCTTAGAAAGTATCTCCCCCGCGATACGGCTCACATAGCCAACGTGGCGCGGCCCATGATCCGTATAACCGATCACCTCCAGCACCTTATTGGCCTGGTACACGAGTTCTTTAATCTTCTCGCAGTTTTTTACGTCTTCCAATGTGATAGCCATCAATCCTCCATATTGCGCAACGCTTCGTAATCCTTATCGCCGGAAAAGTCTCGCTCGACAGCCACTTCACCGCCAAGTACCTCCAACGCATCCCGTATGGACACATAGTCAAAATACGTAAGGTCTTCGTGATGCAGCGCTTCCTCCAGATATGGCAGCGCCGCTTCATTGCCCAGCTTGCCGAGGCAGTTCGCGTATAACGCACGCTTATTCCCGCTATACAGAAACTTCTCCAGCGCATAGCTGTAAACGCGCTCGTCGTAGGGCATGTCGGAGAGTATATCTAAAAAGCAGTCCTTTGCGTAGTCCCCCTGCGCATTCTCATAGGCCATCACCAGAACATCCTGCATGCCGCCGTCTGAGGCTTTGAGCGCTTCTACGCATGCCTCCGAAAAATCGCTGCCCTCTGTTTCGCCCGCAATCACTTCGATATAATATTCATACGGATGCGGTATCCCCATTTCGCCGATTAGCTCGACAAGCATTGCCTTGAACTCGTCGCTGCGTTCCCCTTCATAGTTCTGCAGCAGCGAATGGATGAGCGGAAACGTCTCTTCCTTCGTATCCGCAATACGGTTTATGAGAGAACCGGGTATCTGCAATTCCGAAAAGAAATATTGTCCGAGCATCATGACAAGCTCGTTGCTGCCCATGCCCTCAAAATAACCGTTCGGAGACTTGCCGCACAGTTCCTGTCTGGGTATATCCAGCCACCGGATGTAAAGCTCCGGCAGTATCTCCTCCATCACTTCGTCATTGATTTCGTGCTGATGACGGTAATCATGGAGATATTCGTGAAACATCTCTTCAAAGTCAATCAAGCTGCCCATGTTCCATTACCTCATGAATCACCGCCGAGTACCGGCCCAGCGTCGAAATGGAGACCTGATAGATTTCTGCAAGCTCCTTTTGCGTCAATATATTGGCTTCCGCGACGTGGCATATTGCGTTATACTCCAACGCAGCTGCCAACGCCTGCGGCGTGCGTATCCATTCCCCGCCGTCATTTTTCCTTTTTGCGACCGCGACAATCATCTCAAGCCCCGCAGTGATCACACCGTCTTCCTGGCGGCGGCGCGCGCTGCGGATCAGGCAGTCGAGCGCCTCGGCGTAGGGTTCCGGCAGCGACTTTAAGTCCTCTGAAACGTTGCCCACGCGCACCTCGGCAATCGCGCCTTTAATATATGCCACATAGGGCTCCTTTGCGCCCATGCGCTTCAGATATAAAAACACATCGTTCTTAATATCGTCGGTTTCAGCGCTTTTAAGCAGAAAATTGCGGAATTCCTCCTCTACCTCCTCATCCTGAAACATACACATGATTTCAAGCGCGATCTTTTTGATGTACTCGTCGCCGTAGTGCAGCCCCCAGAGTATGACGGAACGAAAATAGGCGTCATGAGACCACTTTTTCTCAAAACTGCGATCTTTGTGTTTTAAACAATCGTTCAGGTATTTTATCCTCTGTTTGATTTCGTCAAACTGCACCTGATAGACGTATTCGAGCTTCTTTGATGACCCGTGAACCTTCGCATCCTCCGCTTTTGCCTTATAATAAACCGCAAGGCTGTTCTTTGGATCGATTTTTAAAATACGGGAGAAGTTCACCGCTGCTTCAGTATAGAATCCGCAGTTATATGCGGCCAGCCCGGTAAAATGCAGTATTCGCGTATCATAAGGCTGCAGCGCTACAATCTTTAAAAACCAATGGTACGCTTTCTCGTGGTGCCCAAGCTCGCAGTATGTGAGCGCAACCTTGTGCATATCCTCCGGTTCGATGTCCCCGAGTGCTCCCAGCTTTTCAAGGTATTCGGCCGCCGCGGCGTGATCGCCCCGGTCCGAATAAAAAAGCGTGAGGTTGCAGATTGCGTGAAGGTTGGAAGGCTGCGCTTCCAGCACGCGTCTCGCTGTTTCCATCGCTTTATCCTTGCACCCGTCAAAATAGTACGATAACGCAAGGTTGTTCATCGCGGAATACATCAAAGGGTCTTTGCTTACCACATTTTCAAGATGCTTCACCGCGGCCTTGTAATCTCCCTGATCGAGATACTCTTTTCCCTCTGTAGCTTCATCCATCAGCATACGCCGGCTTACGTCCTGAAGCCCGCCCTCGTCGATCATATCCTCTTCGTCCAGAATATCGAAAAGCTCGTCAATTTCCTCCGCATATTCTCCTTCCGGGTCTACCGCGAGGTATTGTTCAAACGCCTCGTCCGCAAGGTCGTATTTTTTCATGCCCATATAATTGCAGCCCAGTGCAAACAGGCACTCGGTGGGCGCGTTGCCGTATCGCACGATTTTGAGCAGCACATCGTTGGATTCGGAATACAGCCCCATTTCCGAATAGATTTGCGCGACACCCAGCAGATATTCCACGTTATGCGGATCCATACCCAGCACCTGACGGTAAAGCTGCAGCGCCTCGATAAAATTGCCCGCGTCAATATGCTTTTCCGCCTT
>CAZLRM010000197.1:0-3575 GCA_964561895.1 uncultured Christensenellaceae bacterium
CACCAATGGTTTTGGCTTCGTACAATTGGTATTCGTCCACCGTAAAATCCTTGCGAAGCGCCGGGATATCCACCGCCTGCCTGATCTCAGTCAGGTACGCGTCGCTGCCGAGAAAAAACTGCGGCTCCGTCAGCACCGATATCGCGTCTGCCCCGGCCGCCTCGTATTCTCTCGCAATATCGATGTACGGGAACTCCGGCGATATCAGTCCCTTGGACGGTGAAGCTTTTTTTACCTCGCAGATAAACGCAATGTCTTGCTTGCGCAGCGCCTTTTCAAAGCAAAAACCCTCGTGCGGCAGCGCAGCTGCCCGCCGCTCCATCTCTTGCATGGATATCTTTTCTTTAGCGGCCTCCACGCGTTTCTTTGCCGCCGCCGCGATTCTTTCGAGTATCATCATTCACGCCTCGTTGGTGGCCTTGATAAATTCGTTCATCTTCTCAAACGCCGCGCCGCTGTCTATGATGGCTGCGGCAAGTTCGATACCGTCTTTAAAGGAATCCGCTTTGCCTGCGATATATAGGCACGCCGCGCAGTTAAGCAGCACCACGTCGCGCTTTGCGCCCTTGCCGCCCCTGAGTACGCTCTTGGCGATCTCCGCATTTTGTTCCGCATCCCCGCCCGTAAGTTCGCCGGGGCTGCACAGCGCAAAGCCGTACTCGCGCGGATCCATCTCGTAGCTTTTTAGCACCCCGTCCCTCACCTCGACGACATGCGTGGCTGCGGCGAGCGTAATCTCGTCCAGCCCGTCATCGCCGTGCACCACCATCGCGCGCTTCACGCCAAGGTTTAAAAGCGTCTGCGCAATCGGTTTCAGCAGCCTCTCGTCATATACGCCGAGCAGTTGCAGCGACGCGCTTGCGGGATTCGCGAGCGGCCCTAAGATATTGAATATCGTGCGCGTTCCCATCTCGCGGCGCACCGGCGCAGCGTACTTCATTGAAGTGTGGTAACCCGGCGCAAACATAAAGCACATGCCTGTTTTTTGAAGCACCTTGGCGCTCTGCTGCGCCGAAAGCTTGAGCGCCGCGCCCAACGATTCGAAAAGGTCCGCGGCGCCGCACTTGCTCGAAACGCTGCGGTTACCGTGCTTGGCCACGGGTACGCCCGCCGCCGCGATCACAAAAGCAGAAACGGTGGAGATGTTGAACGTAAACGCTTCGTCGCCGCCCGTACCCACGATATCGAGCACCTCCATATCATGCGGCAGCTTGGTGCAGCATTCGCGCATCGCCGCGGCGCACCCCGTAATTTCGTCGATGCTCTCCCCCTTCATGCGAAGCGCGGTTAGAAACGCGGCGATCTGCGCTTGCGTCGCCTCGCCCTGCATGATTTCAAGCATCGCCTGCCTTGCCGTTTCATACGGCAGGTCTTTTTTCTCTATCGCAACCTTAATCGCTTCCTGTATCATTTTCTTTCTCCTCTCATCTCCAAAAAATTTCTCATCATGGTTTCGCCCTGCGGCGTCAGCACCGACTCGGGGTGGAACTGCAGGCCGTATACCGCAAACTTCGCGTGCTTTACCGCCATCACCTCGCCGATGCCGTCGTCCTCGGCGATTACAATCAAATCTTCCGGCAGCGTATCGCGCCGCGCGATCAGCGAATGGTACCGCGCCGCGTCGATTCTTTCCGGCAGCCCCGCGAATATGGGATCGCGTTTGAGCCGGATGCGGCTTTTCTTGCCGTGCATCAGCTGCTCCGCGTGCGATATCGTCGCGCCGAACACCTCGCAGATCGCCTGGTGCCCTAGGCACACGCCGAGTATCGGCACCTTCCCCGCAAAGCAGCGAATCGCTTCCTCGCAGACGCCCGCATCCTTGGGGTAGCCCGGCCCGGGCGACAGGAGTATGTGTGACGGACGCAGCGCCTCAATCTCCTTCACGGTCAGCGCGTCGTTGCGTACTACGCGTACATCGGAATTGATACCCGCGGTCAGCTGAAACAGGTTATACGTAAAGCTGTCGTAGTTGTCGATCAGCAGTATCATTGCGCGTCCACCTCGCTTGCGCTTAAAATGGCTTCCATTACGGCCCTTGCCTTGTTGCCGGACTCCGCGTATTCCGCCTCCGGCACGCTGTCCGCAACGATGCCGCCGCCCGCCTGTACGGTAACGCGCCCATCCTGCTTTACCGCCATGCGGATTGCGATGCACGTATCGAGGTTGCCCGTAAAATCGATGTACCCGAGCGCGCCGCCGTAGACGCCGCGCGGCGCTTTTTCGAGCTCCTCAATGATCTCGCACGCGCGAATCTTCGGAGTGCCCGAAAGCGTACCCGCGGGCAGTATGGATTCGATCGCGCTCAGCGCGTCGCACTCGGGGAGTATGTCGCTTTCGACGCATGAGGCGATGTGCATGATCTTGGAGTACCGGTGGATCATCATATAGTCCGCAACCGTAACCGACCCGATGGCGGATATCCTGCCCAAATCGTTGCGCGCGAGATCGACGAGCATGTTATGCTCCGAAAGCTCCTTCTCGTCCGCAAGCAGCTCGGCTTCAAGCGCTTTGTCCTCTTCGTCCGTCGCGCCACGCGGCCGCGAGCCCGCCACCGGAAACGTGGACAGCCGCCCCTTTTGGAGCCGCACCAATGTCTCGGGCGAGGTGCTCATGATCTCCAGCCCACCTATATGCATATACACCATGTACGGCGAAGGGTTGGTCGTGCGCAGCACGCGGTACGCATTGATGAGGTTGCCGGAATAGTCGCTTTCGAACCGGCGCGATATCACCGCCTGAAATATATCCCCGTCGCGTATATACTCCTTTGCCTTCTCCACCATCGCGCAGTATTCTTCCTTGGTGACGTTGCAAGCGAATTCGGGCTTGCCGTCATATCGCTGCGGTTTCAGCGGCTGCTTGTCGGTTATGATGCGCGTGATGCGCTCGATCTCCGATACCGCCTTGCCGTAGTTTTCCATGACGCGGTCGGCTTTCATGTTGACCACGATGCATATCTTCTGCTTTAAGTGGTCGTAGGCGATCACCTTGTCAAACAGCATGAGGTCAAAGTCGTTGCCGCTACGCCCTATGTTGAGTACCGGCTCGGCATAGCCGATCATCGCGTAGGCGAAATACCCCACGAGGCCGCCCGTAAACGGCGGCATACCGGGCAGCGACGGCGCTTTGTACTTCGCCATGATTTCGCGGATCACGCCCAGCGGATTGCCCGTATTTACGGTCTTTACGCCGCCGTCCTCAATCGTCACGGTGCCGTTGTTGCAGGTCAGGCGCATCACCGAGTCGAACCCTAAAAACGAATATCGCGCCCACTTCTCCCCGCCCTCAATGCTTTCCAGCAGGTAATACCGGTCTGAAAGTGCCGCAAGCTTTCGCAGCAGCGTAATCGGCGTAATCACGTCCGCGTAGATCTCCTTGCAGACCGGTATGATGCTGTGCGTCTTCGCGAGGCGCGTGATCGTCTCGCAGTCTGGCCTGATCATTCTCCTCTTTTCTCCTCTCGTCTCTTCTGGCCTTGGCTGTATCGGTTCCGTGAAACTAAAAAAGCCTTTGCCCCCTTGTCAGGGACAAAAGCTTAAAGCTTCTGCGGTACCACCCAGATTGATGAAATGAAT
>CAZLRM010000198.1:0-3567 GCA_964561895.1 uncultured Christensenellaceae bacterium
ATGCATGGGAGGAAACGTTGTGTACTTACCCGATGAAGTTTTTGAACGTTTTATAAAAGGAGACATAGAAGCGATGAGTACACTCGTGGATGTATATAAAAACGAGTTGTTTAATTTCTGTTACCGGTTAACATTCAACCGGCACGACGCGGAGGATTTATTTCAGCAGACATGGGTGAAAGCGGTAAACAAGGCTGCACAGTATGAGCACAAGAATTTTCGGCCGTGGCTGTTTAAAATCTGCGTAAACCAGTTCAGGGACAATTGCAAAGAAATGTACCGGCGGAAACAGCACATCGTGGAGGATTTTGAGACGACAGACGTCAAGGATTTTGTGCTGATGTCAGCCGGAAACGACGAGACGTTGGAAGAGCAAGTGGAAAAAAAGCACATACAGGAGCTGTTGGTTTCGCGCATCGCGAAGCTCCCCGAACATCAGAAGATCCCCATGGTGCTCTTTTACTATCAGCAGTTGAAGCTTTCCGAGATCGCGGGCATGCTCGGAGTGCCGGAGGGCACTGTCAAATCGAGGATCAGCATCGCAAAAAGCAGGCTGAAGAGCGAACTGGAGAGTGAATTGTATGTTTGACATCGATAAATATCTGGATGATATCAGAATTAAAGAGATCGACCCGTCTGAGGAACTGCTGCAGCGTACCATGAAGCGCTGCGAGGAGACGGAAGATAATAAGCGCAAGCGCGCCGTCTTGATAAAGCGTATTAAAAAGGCTGCTCTGATTGCGCTGCCTGCCGCCGCGGTGCTTGTGTTTGGTATTATCATCGGTACCAAGCTCTTCTCCGCAAAAACCGATGCAATCGCGTATTATACCGTCGATATCAACCCCAGCATTTGTATCAATGTGGACAAGAACAATACAGTTACCGGTGTGACCGGACAAAACGAGGACGCTGAGACGCTTCTGGGCGGCTTAAACTGCGTCGGACAGCCTTTGGGGGAGGGGATCAGACGGATCATCACGGCTGCCAGGGATGCGGGGTATTTCTCCGAAGGGCAGCGGCCTGTGCTGATCGGCTGCTTCGGCGACGATACTGAAAGCGCCCGGAGCGCGCTCGGCGATTTACAGGCACAGCTTGAGGCGGAGTTCGGCGAAATGTTCGAGCTGCTCATTATTTCCGGATCGCTTAAGGACAAGCAGGCCGCCGACGCGCTGGGCGTTTCCGCCGGGCTCTTAAAACTGAAGCAGATGGCGGGGGAAGCGAAGCTTCAGTGTGAAGATAACGTGGAAGATATTTTGGATGAAGTGACCGAGGTCAATCAGGATAAATTCTGCGCACCTGTGCTGACGGTAGGCAGCGACGCTAAAAACCTGAAATTTTCGTGGAACGCGCTGGACTTTAACGAGATGGGGTATGTGGGCAAGGTCAAATACCACATCGTCGCGGCGGGTACAAATGCCGGTATTAAAGATTTTTCCGCGCGCAAGCTTAAAACGGTTTATTTCTACACGTTTAATACTCAGCCCACCTCGACGAGCATTGCGCTTGCAGACTGCGGCGTTGGGCCGGGCGAATCCGAATACTTTGGCATCTGGGCGGAATATGGCGGAGTTATCATTGCGGGAAACACGGTATACTATAAAGTGCCTGAAGCGGCGCCGACCGCAACGCCGGAGCCCTCTGAATCGGAACCAGCTCCCCCCCAGCCTTCCGAATCGGACGCTCCGGCGACGGGCCACACGGTCAAAGGAAAGATATCGGGCAGTAACATCATACTCTCGTGGGGCAAGGAAACCGCTTCGAACTTTGCGGGGTATAAGGTCGTAGCGTCCAAGACGAACTCTTCGCCCAAGTATCCGGACGACGGTTACTTAAAGTATATCACCGACGCGGATACGACGAGCATCAAACTCTACGAGGGGTATGGAGGCCTCAAAGGCGATACGTACTATTACTTCAGCATCACGTACCTGTTTGAGGACGGCAGCGCCATTGCGGGTAACGCCGTGCGATTGAAGGTTCCCGCCGGCGGGGGTGAGCCGGACGAATCGGAAGCACCCGCGGGAGACTATGTATCCACCAATATCAACGGATATATATCGGATGCAGGGAAGGTTCACTTAAGCTGGGGCAAGATAGCGAGCAGCGCGCTGGATGGCTATAAGGTGATGTACTCGTTCAGCGATTCCTCCCCCGTATACGGAGAAAGCGGCTGCGATTACTATGCATGGATTACCAACGCCTCAACGACGAGCTGCAGCTTTTATCCCTCGGCGATCGGGGCGAATCCGGGAGAGCGGGTCTTCTTCTCCATCACGGCGCTTTACGACAGCCACAATGTAAAGAAGGCAGGCAACACGATATCGCTGACGATGCCGGAAGGCGGCGGCGGCGAAGATGATTATGTTTCAACGAGCATCAGCGGGTATTACTCTGAAGCGGACGGGAAGTTCCACTTAAGCTGGGGCCGGATCAATAGGGATACATATCCCCAATTTGAAGGCTATAAGGTGATGTACTCGTTTACCGATTCGTCGCCCGTATATGGTGAGGGCGGCTGCAATTACTACGATTGGATCACGAATGACTCAACGACCAGTTGTATCATTAGACCTTCAAGCATTGGTGCCGAGCCCGGGGACACGGTTTACTTTTCCATCACGGCACTTTATGAAGGGCATAGCGTAAAAAAAGCGGGTAATACCAAAGCGCTGATAGTGCCAGCGGCACCTGAGCCAACGCCCGCACCGACGCCCGTTCCGACGCCCGTTCCGACGCCTGAACCAACGCCGGAACCTACACCGGAACCAACGCCGGAACCAACACCAGAATCGACACCGGAATCGACGCCGACACCTTAATAACGCCTTTGGGCATGAAACAAACGGGGCTGCCGCGGCAGCCCCGTTTTGTTGTTGTTTTACTGCGGTTCGCACATGGCTTACGGCCTTGTCACCGTGACATAATAATCCTTCGTATTGCCCGCCTGCGCCTTGACGGAGATATGAACCGTGACGCTTTGCCCGTGCGAAAGCGTCACCTTCTTGGACGATTTCTTTACGCCGTCAAAGTATACCGCCGCCCCGTAGCCGTTCGCGGATGCCGATATCGTTGCGGAGCTGTTTTTCGCGGCCAGCGCGATGGTATAATTCGTTACGCCGGGGCTGAATCTGGGCGACAGCCCGCTCGCCTTGAGCGTTTTCAGCGTCGCATCCGACGATATCAGCCGCTGGACAGTGACCGTAAAGGTTTTGCTTGCACCCGATTGTGCCACGACTTTCACCGCGACAACCGTGCTCTGCCCGGCCTGCAACTTAATTTTTTTGGAGGATTTCTTCGCGCCGTTAAAGTACACCGCCGCTTTATAGCCGAGTGCCTTTGCGGAAATTGTGACGGAGCTTTTGTTGACCGGCAGTGTGATTGTGTAGTTTGTTGTGCCGGCGCTGTACGCGGGGGAGAGCGGGTATTTCTTCGAGTTTGTCTTTAAGTACTTAAGGCCGGTGTTTGTGGATTTGGCGCGCGTGACTTTGATGGTATAGGTCTTTTTCGCGCCTGACTGCGCCTTGACGGTCAGTTTGACCACCTTCGTCTGCCCGTTGCTCAGCGTGA
>CAZLRM010000199.1:0-3500 GCA_964561895.1 uncultured Christensenellaceae bacterium
GGTTACTAATGGCATGATGTTTCCTCCTCATATGTAAAATACAAATTAAATACCGTTTTATCTCTACGATAGCCTATTATATATCATTTTGTATAGCGGGGAAAGGGAAAAATCGTACGAAGGCGGTTTATTTTTTACTTGACGCGCACAGCAGCAGGTTTGATTACAGCTGGTAAAAATACCGGGAACAGCTATACGGTGGCAGTTAAAGAGGACGGCAACCCGACGCCCGTTGAGCTGATCGGCGCGAAATAATAGCATGTATGAAGAACACAATGATTCCTTCCCTAGATGATACGGTTGATAAAACGTTCGTTATATCATAAAATAGCGGGTAGCGAGGTTTATCAGCATGCTTAATGTTTTGGTCGTGGACGCGCAGGGCGGAGGCCTCGGCGCGGCGCTGGTTAAAAAGTTAAACGAAAAATACGCTGGTCGTATCCGCGTTTCTGCGGCGGGCGTCAACGCGGCGGCGGCATCCGCCATGAAAAAAGCCGGCGCGGCTCAATGCGCTTCGGGCGAAAGCGACATCTGCGCGCTTGCGTACGGCGCCGACGTGATCATGGGCGGCATCGGCATCATCGCGGCGGGCGGCATGGTGGGGGAGATTACGCCGCGCATCGCCCGGACTGTCGCGGAAAGCCCCGCGAAGAAGATACTCGTACCCATATCGCGCTGCAGCCTTGTCATCGCTGGCGCGGGCAGCCGCACAGCCGCGGAGCTCATCAGCCTTGCGGCGGACGAAATCGAATCACTGCTGTAGCGCCGATATTTTTGTTTTCTGCAGCAATTCCGTATCGCATTGTTCCACCACAGCCGCGTCGCGCGCGATCACGTATATCATCACCGTGGAATCGTATTCTTCAAAATATTTCAGATAAAGCCTTCCACGCAGCGCGGTGACGGTAAAATCCGCTTTCGCTGACTGCGTGGGCGGGCCGTACTGCAAATAAGCCGTTTTGCTTTCTTGATAATTATGCGCAACGCCGCTGGCGGTGATCGCCGCGTCGACGCGCGCCCAACCTTTGCTGCCCGCATATACAACATCCGGAGTTAAATCAAAGCTGTCCACCTCAAAAACAGGGGAATCGCACCCGAAGCCCTCCAGCACAAGCACCGTATCGTCATACTTCACCGCAAGCGTCACTTCGTCCATATCCGGCTTGCCGCTATCCGTAAAACCGAATACGCCCCCATCCTCATGCAGCACGTACGCGCCGTAGAATGCACAGTATTTGTCGCTCTCAGTGTCGTATATCGACGAGGTGCGCGTGGATAAGTCGAACGCGCCGAAGTTATATATGACCGACATATCCGCATTAAGCCCGGCCCATGGCGCAAATCCGTCCGCATTGTACGTGAGCATGAAAGGATACCAGCCCTGCCCAGTGGGGATATCCACCTCAAAGCCCTGATGCTTCATCACGCTCTCGCTTTTGTGCTGGCCGGAATATACGCCCATCACGATGCAGCTGCGCAGCGGGTAGAAGAACCAGAATATGAGCGCCGCGACGACGAGCAGCGCGGCAAGTACGATGAGCTTTTTCTTCATATTATAAGTATAACACAACCGTACTTTCTGCAGCACACACTTTCGCCCGGCTTCGACGCCCCATTGCAGGGGAGGCTTTGTGCCGCTGCGCTTGCCAACCGGATGCTGTCAAAGGTATAATGAACGCATGAGAGAAAACCAAAAGGTACGCGTCGTATGTGGCATGTCGGGCGGCGTGGATTCCGCGGTCGCGGCGCATCTGCTCAAAGAACAAGGCTACGACGTGGTTGGCGTATTTATGAAAAACTGGCAGGACGACGGGCAGGGCTGCAGTGCGGCGGCGGATTATGAGGACGTCAAATCCGTTTGCGGAGCGATCGGCATTCCTTACTATACCGTCAATTTCGAGCAGGAGTATCAGGAGCGCGTATTCTCGTACTTTCTTTCCGAATACAGGCGCGGGCGCACGCCCAATCCGGATGTATTGTGCAACAGCGAGATCAAATTCGCGGCATTTCTGGAGCACGCTATAAAGCTTGGCGCAGAGAAGCTAGCCACGGGCCACTACGCCAGAGCACAGGGCGGCAGGCTCTACAAAGCCGCCGACCTCTCCAAGGACCAGACGTATTTTTTGTGCATGCTCTCGCCAAAGCAAATCGGCAGCGCGATTTTCCCCGTAGGCAATCTGCAAAAAAGCGAGGTGCGTACCATTGCCGAAAAACTGGGATTATCCGTTGCGCACAAGAAGGACTCCACGGGCATCTGCTTTATCGGCGAGCGCAAATTCCGCGATTTTTTGTCCGGCTTTCTGCCCGCGCAGCCCGGCGACATCATGACCAAGAGCGGGCGCATCGTCGGGCGGCATCAGGGCGTCATCTACTACACGCTGGGGCAGAGGCGCGGGCTTGGCATCGGCGGCGTCGCGGGCGCACCGGACGAGCGCTGGTTCGTGATCGATAAAGACGTGGGGAATAACATATTATATGTGGATCAGGGCGAGGCGGACGCGCTGTATTCCAGGGCGCTGCGCACCTCCGTTTTCAACTACATCTCCGAGCGGCCGGAGGGCGGCTTTGAATGCTGTGCGAAATTCCGCTACCGTCAGGGAGACCAGCGCGTGCGCGTCACGGCATGCGAGGGAGGGGAGAGGATCGAGTTTGAGCAGCGCCAGCGCGCGGTCACGCCCGGCCAGTACGCCGTACTGTACTTGGGCGAGGAATGCCTCGGCGGCGGCGTGATCGAGCAAGTCTATTTTTAAGGAGAAGGCCATGGCATATGTTCCGTCCGGCGAAGAGGAAACAAAATTCCTGCGCGAATTCGACCCGAATAAATATAAAAATCCCGCAGTCGCGGCGGATACCGCATTATTTTCCGCGGACGGCGGGCAGCTTAAAATACTGCTGATCCGGCGCGGCGGGTTCCCGTACAGGGGCTGCTGGGCGCTGCCCGGCGGATTTGTCGAAATCGGCGAGGATATCCGCGACAGCGCGCAGCGCGAGCTTAAGGAGGAGACCGGGCTGTCGGGCGTTTACATCGAGCAGGCGCTTTGCTGGGGATCTCCTGGCAGAGACCCGCGCCAGCGCGTAATTACGGTCAGCTACATCGGTATTGCGCCGTTTGACAAGCTCAAAGCGGTTGCGGGCGACGACGCGGCGCAGGCGGAGTGGTTCGCAATAGAGGGGTACCAGCAAGCCGAAGAGAATGGTATCGTCGCCGTGCGTTATGCGCTGCGCGGCTGCGAGATATTGACTCCCGCCGCAGCCTATCCTTCGGGGCGCATGCAGGAAATTGTCCGCGTTCAGAGCGGCGGCCTTGCGTTCGACCACGCGGAGTCCGTCGCGTATTCTTTAAATATGATGCGCGAGCGTGCGCTCAAAGGGCGCTTTTTGGAGTTTGCGCTTTCAGACGAAGCGGACAGGGAGCAGGCAAAACTGGCAATTGAGCGGGTATTTGAATAAAGGGCACCTCTAAAAACCCGACCTAAAAAATTATGAATAATATCATGAAT
>CAZLRM010000200.1:0-3498 GCA_964561895.1 uncultured Christensenellaceae bacterium
ACCTTTGAAGCGAGTCGTACGTCTCTTCGGGGTTTTGCGACGTGACGCGCTGGTTGCCGCGCACCTTGGAAAGCGCCGCCATGAAATTATCCAGCGTGACGCCGTACTGTTTGAAAATGGCCGCCGAGGGTGTGCCGCGCTCCTTTAGCAGCGCAATAAAAAGATGCTCCACGCCCGTATATTCGTCCTTGAAACGTTTGGCCTCGTCCTGCGCCTTGACGAGAAGCTCGGAGAGCCGCCTGCCTGCGTACACCGACGCCGACGCGCCCTGCACCTTGGGCAGCTTATTTAGCTCCGCTTCGATGCTGCGCACGTACTGCGCCGTGTCGATGCCCATATATCCCAGGAGTTTCGGTATGAGGCCGTCCTGCTGCGTTGCGAGTGCGTAATGCAGATGTTCCCCGTCGATTTGCTGGTGGCCCAGCCGAAGCCCGGCCTCCTGCGCCGCGGAGACCGCGGCCATTGCTTTTTCCGTCAGTCTGTCCATTTCCATATGTATATCCTCCTTGTGACTTGTTCTCTGTTATAATCCCATAATCCGGCAATATGTTTCGTTGAACCCGATGTTTGCCGGGGGTATAATACTTTCACAATATCTGTATACCGCCTGAAATCGGAGGATATTATGAAAGCGTCCGTTTCCTCGTCGCAGCTGCTGCCACAGGCCTCGGGCCGCATCGTTTATCTCGATCTGCTTCGCATCGTCGCCTGCCTCGCCGTCATTATGTGCCATGTCTCCGCTGACAATTGGTATGATACCGATCCCGCGAGCTTTAACTGGCAGGTGCTTAATGCCTATGACAGCTTCGTTTGCTTCTGCGTCCCCATATTCTTTATGATCAGCGGAACCTTCTTTCTAAACCCGGGTAAGGAGATTCCGCTCAAAGCGCTGTATAAAAAGTATATATTGCGCATTGCCGCGGCATACCTGTTTTGGTCGCTCGCCTATGCGGTGTACGGGTACTTCACCTTGAAAGAAACGCTTTCACTCTCTGACGCCGCATTGACGATACTGAATTCCACGCTGGAGAGTCAAGGCCATCTCTGGTTTCTGCCCGTACTCATGGGGGTGTATATCATCATGCCGCTGCTGCGGCAGATATCCGTCAAGCCCGAAACCGAGAAGTATTTTATAATACTGTTTCTCATCTTCGGTATCGGCCTGTCCACGCTGATGGTGTTTGATATACCGTATACCTGGGCGCTGCAAACCGCCGTTGTGATGGAGATGGCCACCGGCTACGCGGGCTATTCTGTGCTGGGGCGCTACCTTTATGCGCATGAGTTTTCTAAACGGCTGCGCGCGGCGGCCTATGCGCTGGGGGCTCTCAATATCGCCGCATGCATTGCGGTCAGCGCCGTTTATTCGCTTCAATCGGGTGAGCCGAGCGCGAAGCTGTACGGGTACCTTTCCATAACCACGCTATTCTCGGCCGCGGGTTTTTTCCTGTTCTTCAAGTACCATGCGCCCAAATGGCGCTGGACGGCAAAGGCGCAGCGCTTTATTCAGGGATTGTCGGCCTGTACGTTCGGTGCGTACCTGATCCATCCCTTGTTTTTGAGCATACTGTACGACGCCGGGATCCATTCGCTTACGTTTAACCCTGCGGCTGCCGTGCCGGTACTGACGCTGGCTGTCTTCTTCGTCAGCGCAGCGGTTACCTGGCTGATCCGCAGGATACCGGTCATTCATAAATACATCACCTGAGAACGGATAGCGCCAGACCGCTGACAAACTTCGTTTGCCAGCGGTTTTTATGTGCATCACCCATCTTTATGATTGCCCTTCTCAAGGGCATTGGTCTGCCACTGGCAGGCCAATGTGCAGAAAGGCATTTTTCTATGTGGAATCCACAAGGACTTCTTATAGCATTTAATCAAGCATAAGGCTTTTTCAGCGAGCTGCCGCTGACAAACTTCGTTTGCCAGCGGTTTTTATGTACATTACCCATCTTTATGATTGCCCTTCTCAAGGGCATTGGTCTGCCACTGGCAGGCCAATGTGCAGAAAGGCATTTTTCTATGTGGAATCCACAAGGCTTTTTCACTTCACCGTATCCTTGAGTTTCTCATACAGCTTTTTCTGTTCGCCCGTTAAGTGCGCGGGGTTCACGATGCGCACCTTGATGTAAAGGTCCCCGCGCTTGCCGCTGCGCACGGGGTAGCCCTTGCCCGCGACGCGGATTCGGCTGCCGGACTGCATGCCGGAAGGGATTTTAACCGCGATCAGGCCGTCGAGCGTCTCCACGTTGCGCTTCGTTCCCAGCGCCGCGTCCCACGGGTATATATCCGCCGTGATGATAAGGTCGCTGCCCTCAATCGCAAACCGCGCGCTCGGCACGAGCTTTACCGTCATGCGAAGGTCTCCCGACGCGCCGCCGCCCGCGCCTGTGTGGCCTTGGCCTTTCAGGCGGATCGTTTCGCCGTCCTTAACGCCCCTGGGCACCTTGAAGTTAATCGTACGCACGCCGGTATCGGTTTGCAGCGAGATACGCTTTTCCGCGCCTGCCGCGCCTTCCTCCGGCGTGATCTCGATCTGCGCCTCGATGTGCTGCCCGTCATATATGCGCTGCGTACGCCCGCCCGCGCCCGTTCTTCCGAAAAGCTCGCTTAGATCTTCGCCTTCGTATACGCGCGCCCGTGCGCCGCTTCCGCGCGCCGCGCCGCCGAACAGCGAGGACAAATCGAACGCGTCCGAGAAGAACATGTTGAAGAAGTCGCTGTGGTCGCCGTTGCCCGAATACTGGTAATGCACGTTGCCGCCGTTCCAGCCGTACTGAGACGGGTCGAAATTCGAGCCGCCCGAGAAGTTCGTCTGATTGCCAAATATGTCGTATTTCTTTCGCTTCTCCGCGTCGCCCAGCACCTCGTACGCCTCGCCGACATCCTTGAACTTTGCCTCGGCTTTGTTGTCCCCTTTGTTGACGTCGGGGTGGTACTGTTTGGCGAGCTTGCGGTACGCTTTGCGGATATCCTCCTGTGTTGCGGTTTTCTCAACACCCAATATCGCGTAATAATCCTTATATTCCACGGACGCATCCCTCCCTAGGTTCAAAACGGCATAAACTTTGACCATCTTTGACCTTAAAATCAATATACCCTTTTTCTTTATAAAATGCAAGAGGCCGGGCAAAAATATCCGTGAAATTTTTCAAGGGCAAGGAGAAAGGCAGCATATTAAAGTGATAAGGGTGAAACGCGCAAGTCCCTTGGCAGCATCGTGAAGATGGCTGCGGCGGGCAAGGCGGAGAATCAGGGGCAGAACGCTAATGGGCCGGATCGGCTGTAGAGGCAGCGCAAGTCATGATTATGGGCCTCTGATACAAAAAGCAAAAAACCCGTCATAACGGCTTTGACGGGTTTTTATGCCTGCTTACTTCTTTACGACGGGCAGCCATACGTCGCAGCGGTAATCGGAGGCGCTCATATCGCCTTCGGGGTAAGCCTCGATATCCGGCGCGTCGGCATACTCATAGCCGGATGCGGGCAGCCATTCCG
>CAZLRM010000201.1:0-3480 GCA_964561895.1 uncultured Christensenellaceae bacterium
TCAAGAAGAAGAGCGCGCCGCCGCCGTTTACCACGAGCTACCTGCAGCAGGCGGCTTCCTCCGCTCTCGGCTTCACGGCCAAGCGCACGATGCTTATCGCACAGCAGCTATACGAAGGCGTGGAGCTGCCGGGCGAAGGCTCCGTCGGCCTTGTGACGTATATCCGTACCGACTCGACGCGCGTATCGGAAGAAGCGCTTGTCGCGGTGCGCGATCACATACTGAACCAATTCGGAAAGGACTATTTGCCCGAAACGCCCAATTACTTTAAGAAATCAAAAAAAGCGCAGGACGCGCACGAGGCGATTCGCCCTTCTCATATGGAATACGACCCGGAGAAGCTTAAAAACACGCTCAGCAAGGATCAGTATAAGCTCTACAAGTTGATCTACAGCCGGTTTGTGGCAAGCCAGATGACGCCCTCCGTATCTGAGACGATGGCAGTGACACTCTCCGCGGGAGATTGCACGTTTAAAGCGACGGGCGCGCGGCTGCTGTTTAAGGGCTACACGGTTGCTTACGCGGGCGAGGACGACGAGAACAAAGACACCCTGCTGCCCGAGCTTAACGAAGGCGAAATCTGTCCGCTGCAAAGAATAGACGCTAAACAGAATTTTACGCAACCGCCCAGCCGGTATACTGAGGCGACGCTTGTGCGCGCGCTGGAGGAGAAGGGTATCGGCCGGCCGAGCACCTATGCGCCTATCATATCGACGATACAGGACCGCAGGTACGTGGAAAAAGAAGGGCGCGCGTTGAAGCCCACAGAGCTTGGCGTGATCGTCAACAAGCTCATGAAGGAGAACTTCCCGGACATTGTGGATGTGGAGTTTACCGCCGAGCTCGAGAACAAGCTGGACGACATCGAAAATGGCGGCAAGCAGTGGCGCAAGCTCATGAAGGACTTCTATGATCCTTTTGAGGAGACGCTTGAGGAAGCGGATAAGAAGATACCGCATGTGGAACTTCCCGTGAAGGAATCCGACGTGGTATGCGAGAAGTGCGGCCGTACAATGGTATACAAGGATGGGCGCTTCGGGCCTTTCCTCGCGTGCCCCGGCTACCCGCAGTGCCGCAATACCAAGCCGGTCGTCAAGTATATCGATACGCCCTGCCCAAAGTGCGGCAAGCGCATCATCGAGAAGCGCTCCAGCAAGACCAAGAAGACGTTCTATGGCTGCGAAGGCTACCCCGCGTGCGATTTCGTTTCATGGGATATGCCGATTGCCGACAGATGCGAGGCGTGCGGTTCCATGATGGTGCTGCGGCGGCTTTCCAACGGCAACAGCTACAAGAAATGTTCCAATCCCGACTGCGTGAAAAACCAGAAAAAGAAGGCGGATGAAAAAGAATAATACCGTGATCGGCGCGGGGCTTGCGGGGTGCGAGGCTGCGTGGCAGTTGGGCCGCCGCGGATTGCCTGTGACGCTGATTGAACAGAAGCCGCACAAGATGTCGCCCGCGCACCAAAGCGCGGGTTTCGCGGAGCTTGTATGCTCCAATTCGCTGCGCGCCGAAGGGCTGGAGAACGCGGTAGGCCTGCTAAAGCAGGAGATGCGCTCCCTGGGCTCGCTCATTATGGAAGCGGCGGACGCAGCGCACGTACCCGCGGGCGGAGCGCTCGCGGTAGACCGCCATGCATTTTCCGGCTATATCACCGATAAAATCAAACAAAACAGCCTGATCGAGGTCCGCGAAGAGGAAGCGCAGGAGCTTCCCCCGGACGGCGTTGTGATTGCGGCGCCCGGCCCGCTCGTATCCGGCGCGTTGCTGCGCAGTATTGAGGATATCACGGGCGGCGGGATGCTTTCGTTCTTCGACGCGGCGGCGCCCATCGTGACGGGGGAATCCATCGATTATACAAAGGCATTCTTTGCGTCGCGCTACGGCAAGGGCGAAGGGACGGACTATCTCAACTGCGCGATGGATATGGAGCAGTACCGCGCGTTTTGGGAAGCACTGACCGCTGCCGAGACCGCAAAGCTGCACGGCTTTGAGGACGACAGGGTGTTCGAGGGGTGCATGCCCGTGGAAACCATGGCAAAGCGCGGATTTGATACGCTGCGTTTTGGGCCGCTGAAACCGGTGGGTATCACCGCCCCGGACGGCAGCAAGCCCTGTGCGGTGGTGCAGCTGCGGCGAGAGGATAAGGAAGGCCGGCTGTTTAACCTTGTGGGCTTTCAGACGCACCTGAAGTTAAGCGAGCAGCGGCGCGTGCTGCGCATGATCCCCGGCCTTGAAAATGCCGAGATCGTGCGTTACGGCGTGATGCATAAGAATATATTTATCAAGAGCCCTCTACTGCTAAACCAATACTATGAGATGAAAGCGCGCCCCGGCCTTTTCTTTGCGGGGCAGATCACAGGCGTAGAGGGATACGTTGAAAGCGCCTCGTCCGGCCTGCTCGCGGGGCTTTTCGCCGCGTGCGACGCTTTGGGGAAACCGCGGCCGGCGTTCAGCGCCGATACCGCGTGCGGCGCGCTCGCCGCATATATTTGCGGCTACGCGGGCAATGATTTTCAGCCGATGAACATAAACTATGGTATAATGGATGCAATACAGACAAAGGCCAAAGGCCGGGACAAAAAATTGCTGATTTCGGAGCGCGCGCTGGCGAAAGTAATGCGCATCGCCTCCGAGTTGTAAAGGAGCGACCAGTATGATGGAAGGTACGACGATCGTCGCGGTGAGGCGGGACGGCAAATGCGCCGTCGCGGGAGACGGGCAGGTCACATTCGGGCAGAACACGATTATGAAAGCGAGCGCGATCAAGGTGCGGCGCATCTACAACGATAAGGTCGTGGTGGGATTTGCGGGCAGCGTCGCGGACGCTTTCACGCTCTCCGAGCGGTTTGAAGCCAAGCTGGAGCAGTACAGCGGCAGCCTGCAGCGCGCGGCGGTAGAGCTTGCGCAGGAGTGGCGCAGCGACAAGATGCTGCGCAAGCTGGAGGCCATGCTGATCTGCGCGGACGCAGACGAGCTGCTCGTGGTATCGGGCAGCGGAGAGGTGATACAGCCCGACGACGATATCGCGGCGATAGGCTCGGGCGGCAGCTATGCGCTCGCAGCGGCCAAGGCGCTCAAGGAAAACACGGAGTTTTCCGCGCTCGATATCGCCAAGAAAGCGATACTTATCGCAGGACAGATTTGCATATTCACGAACGACCATATCACGGTGGAGGAGGTTTAGCATGTCGCACCTGACGCCCAAAGAGATCGTAGACGAACTCGATAAATATATCATCGGGCAGGATAAAGCCAAGAAGGCGGTCGCCATCGCGCTGCGTAACCGCTACCGCCGCCAGCAGCTCGACAAGGAATTACAGGACGAGATTACGCCCAAGAACATCATCATGGTGGGGCCGACGGGCGTGGGCAAGACCGAGATCGCTCGCAGGCTTGCCAAGCTCATGAGCGCGCCGTTTATCAAGGTGGAGGCCACCAAGTTCACCGAGGTGGGCTATGTGGGGCGCGACGTGG
>CAZLRM010000202.1:0-3479 GCA_964561895.1 uncultured Christensenellaceae bacterium
GCTTTGGGGGTTGTTGCCCGCAGGTTCCGCCGATAGTAGGGGTATTGGGGACAAGTTTAAGGGGTTACATCGGTAATCTATTTGGCAAGCTCGATGTTGATCGAGACTTTGTCTTTGCTTTCACACGATTGATAAGAAACCTTAACGCCGGATCTTTTAATGCGCGACAGCGCTTTTTTGATCGTATTGACATAGATACGGTAATCCCGCATGATGCACACGACGTGCTGCCCCGCGAGCGACACAGGTTCCTCACCGTATAATTTAGAGAGCATGCGCTCCACGATGTCCTCAGTAACCTTCACAGAGAGATTGCGCTGCTTGACGTCGCGGATTAGCTTGAGCTGCGCCTCTTCGTTGTGCAGCCGCAACAGCGCGCGCGCATGACGCTCGGTCAGCTTGTATTCGCTGATGAGGTCCTTGACCGAGGCCGGCAGCTTTAAAATACGCATCTTGTTCGCGATGGTGCTTTGGTTCTTGCCAAGCCGCCGCGCAAGTTCCTCCTGCGTGAGCCCGTGTTCCTTCATCAGGCTTTGGTATCCTTCTGCTTCCTCGAAAAAATGAAGGTCTTCGCGCTGCAGGTTTTCGAGGAGCGCGATCACGGCGCTGTCCTCGTCGATGGCGGGCTGCACCATCGCTTTGATGTGCGTAAAACCCGCTTTGCATACCGCGCGCCACCGGCGTTCTCCCGCGATAATCTCGTAGTAATTGTGGGACAGCTTGCGTACCGCGATAGGCTGCAGCAGCCCGTATTGCTTGATGGAATGCGCGAGCTCGTTGATCCCTTCCTCCGAGAATACACGCCTTGGCTGATAGGGGTTTGGACGGATGTAGTCCACCGGAATCACTTCTAGCGTGTTGTTCTCGCTTTTATCCATGCTGAACTTACGCACCTCGTCCGGGCCGATTTTCTGAAACTTCAGCAATATTAAAACACTCCTTTACACAGCGCTACTGCGCTAAACAAAAAAACAATATTAGGGCATAACTCTAACCAGTATCATTTTATATGCACAATTCGATATAAAAAAACATAACCCTTCCCGTGTGGCAATAGTTCCTAAAATGCGACATAAATAGTTAAAGGAAACGACTCAATTGTCGAAAAGCGTACTGCCGACCCGGGTCATTTATGGTAAGCCCGGCCTTCGGATATCATAAAAGCGCGGTAGATCTGTTCCAATAATACCACGCGAAACAGTGTGTGCGGCATCGTCATATCCGAAAATGATACGGTTTTCACCGCCGCTGCTTTCACCGCGCTATTAAGCCCGCAGGATCCGCCCACCGCAAACGTAATATCGCCCTTGTCGGCATATTTTTTAACCAGCGCGGAAAACGACTCGGAATTCATTTTTTCGCCCTCGGGGGAGAGTGCAACAAGCGCGCCGCGTATGGAACCAAGCAGCGCCTCGCCCTCCTGCGCCCGCGCCTTAAGTATGAGCGCCTCCGGCGCGTCCGCGGGCAGAGGCGTCTCCTTTTTCTCGACGATCTCCACGCGGCAAAAAGCGCCTAGACGCTTCACATACTCGGCCTGCGCTTCCTTAAAGAAGGGCTCCTTGAGCTTTCCGGTGCACAAAATGCGGATAACGGGCATCGATGAGTCTCCTGACCCGGGCATGGCTGCCCAAGAACATTATTGAATACTGTAGCATGACAAAGAAACGCTGTCAAAGCGGACCTAATCGGGATACGCTTGCTGCCTGTAATAATAGCACTTGCGTATGTCTGGATCGTTGTTGACGGGCTGGCGCGGCAGCGGAAGCGGCATACAGGCAGCGCATTAGCCACATCTTCTATGATGGCTAAACCATTTCGGCGCAAAGGGAAATATACCAGATGATGCTGTAAATGAGCCCGGCAAGCGATAGCGCCGCCAGCAGCACGCCGCCCGCGATGAACCCCGCGTTTTTGTTTTTTGCAGCGTCTCCCGCGGCATTTGCGGCCTCGCGCAGCGGATCGGCCGGATTGGGTGCGGCGGGCTCCGCCGCAACTTCGTTAGCCGCATTCTCTTGGGGAACGGAAAGCCAGGGCTGCCTCAGCCGTTCCCGCAGCTTTTTTAAAGAGGGCAGGCGCAGCGGTTTGCCCGCCTCGCCGCGCGGTATTTTAACGATGAGCAGCCCGCCGATGATGAGCCCCAATGCGAGCAGACCAAAGGCGGCAATGCTTTCGCCAATACCTAGCGGGGCCAGGCAATACTGAAATAACATATCTTCAAAATAGCCATAGCTGAACACGTAATAGGTAAAGCTTGCGATCAAGGCGGGGAGTATCGAACCCGACTGAACGGCGATATAGCTGAATACAAAACCGATGATTACTCTTAAGAATATGCCGGTAACTGTCACGCCAAGTATTGCATTGGCACCCGTCAGCAGCAGTCCGTAAAGCAGCCCCACGGCAAGGCAGGTTTTAAGCGGTTTTCCGCCGTGCAGGCCGGATTGTATGATGCCCTGAAAAGCAATCGTCATCAAAACTGCGGGAATTAAGCAGGTTGTCAGTATATACGGCCAGAGGGAATGAAAGCCGCTGATAAAATAGTGCGGCTCGCCGTATGGCATCAGCGTACCAATCAGGTTGCTGACGAGCTGATTAAAGAGATGAATTAAAAGAAACAGGCAAACGCCGATGCCTATGGAATACCCAACATATTTGCGTGAGAAGGCGTGGATGCGCAGCACCCGCGCCATCGGGTATTTTCGTACGGCAACCATGACGAGCGGCGGTAAAAAGGTGATAAAGTATGAAATAAGCAGCGCGAGCGAAGAACCAAAGCCCTCGGGGAATCTGTAAACCTCCAGCATCGGCAGGCTGATGGCCAGCTGTGTAACGATGAAGGCAATCGCCATATACAGATACGCATACCCCGAAAACCGCCTCGAAAGGTGCCGCATAAGAAACCATCCTGTTTATTATCCGATCTGAAACCTTCCGGTGATCTGATCCCTGAAAGCGACGCCGAGGCTCATATCCCTGCCCGGTGCGATGCCGCGCGTCAAAAGCGCTTCGGTCACGGTGCGGTATGCAAGCTGCTCCAAGTTGTTCTCCTTGCTTAAATGCCCCAGCAATATGGAGGTCACGCCCGCCGCGACGAGCCTTGAGGCAGCGTCGCCCGCCTCGTCGTTGGAGAGGTGGCCGTGGCGCGAGCGTATGCGCTCTTTAAGCGTATACGGATAACGGCCTGCTGCGAGCATGCCTGTATCGTGGTTGGCTTCGAGCAGCACAAGGTCGCACGAATGCAGCTTGTACTCGACTTTCTGCGGGAACCAGCCAAGATCGGTCGCGACGGCGATTTTGCGGCTGCCGCAGGTGACGCAGTACCCCACAGGGTCGGCTGCGTCGTGCGGAGTCTCGAAAGGCTCGATCAAAAGGTCGCCGATGTAGAACGCCGATTTGTCGATCACGCGCGTATGCTTTGTCTGCACGCTGCCGAGCTTGCCGTTTGCGGCTTCCCACGTGGGGCCGGTCGCGAATACGGG
>CAZLRM010000203.1:0-3477 GCA_964561895.1 uncultured Christensenellaceae bacterium
CTCTTTATTCCCCCCAGTTTAACTGGGGGATTTTTGCGCTGAAGCACATAAAAAAAAGCGCTCCGTTTTGGCGGAACGCTTTTTTGCTTTATTTACGCAAGGCTCTCTCGCTTGGCTTTGGGCAGCGCTTTTTGCTTGCTGTCCTTTTCGCCCAATATCAGCATCGGCACCTTGGCGTTGCGCACGGTCTCTTTGGTGACCACGCATTTTTTAACGTCGGTGCGCGAAGGTATCTCGTACATCACGTCGAGCATGATCGATTCCAAAATCGCGCGCAGCCCGCGTGCGCCGGTCTTGCGCTCTATCGCAAGCTTGGCGACCTCGGTCAGCGCCTCGTCCTCAAATTCAAGCTGTACGCCGTCCATCTCCATGAGCTTCGTAAACTGCTTGACAAGCGCGTTTTTAGGCTGCGTCAAGATATTGACCAGCGCCATCTCATCAAGCTGATGCAGCGGCACGATGATAGGTACGCGGCCCACAAACTCGGGGATCAGCCCGAACTTGATCAGATCCTCGGGCAGCATGCTCGTGTACAGCTCCATTAAGTCCTTGTTGATGTTGGACACGATCTGCGCGCCGAAACCCATCGTCTTCTTGCCTATCCTGCGCTCTATGATGTTTTCCAACCCGCCGAAAGCGCCCCCGCAGATGAACAGTATGTTCGTCGTGTCGATCTGCAGAAACTCCTGATGCGGGTGCTTGCGCCCGCCCTGCGGCGGCACGCTCGCTACCGTTCCTTCGATAATCTTTAAAAGCGCCTGCTGCACGCCCTCGCCCGATACGTCGCGTGTGATCGAGGGGTTATCGCTTTTTCTCGCAATCTTGTCGACTTCGTCGATATAGATGATGCCGCGCTGCGCGCGCTCAATGTCATAATCCGCCGCCTGAATCAGCTTTAAGAGGATGTTCTCTACGTCTTCGCCCACATAGCCCGCCTCTGTCAGCGATGTCGCGTCCGCCATGGCAAAAGGCACGTTCAAAATACGCGCCAATGTTTGCGCAAGCAGCGTTTTGCCGCAGCCCGTGGGCCCCAGCATGATGATGTTGCTCTTCTGAAGCTCTACACCTTCCTGCTTGGTGTCGCTGTTGATGCGCTTGTAGTGGTTGTATACCGCCACCGCAAGGTTCTTCTTCGCGAGCGACTGCCCGATTACATATTCGTCCAGCGCTGCAACGATCTCTGCAGGCTTAGGGATATCGCCCATCTCGAACGCGGACGCGTCCTGATAGTCCTCCTCGATGATTTCCTTGCAAAGCTCGATACACTCGTTGCAAATATATACACCCGGGCCGGCCACAAGTCTTCTCACCTGTTCCTGCGCCTTGCCGCAGAACGAACACTTCAATTGCTTGGTGTCGTCGTTATAACTGGCCATTCGTTCACCTCGTTTTCTATTTGTCCTTCGCCGGAATGATCTCGTCAATCAGCCCGTATTCGAGCGCTTCCTCGGCGCTCATAAAGTTGTCGCGCTCCGTATCCGCCGTCACCTTCTTGACGGGCTGTCCGGTCCTCTCAGCAAGAATATCGTTCATCTTCTTTTTCAGTTTAGCGATATGCTCAGCGTGTATCAAAATATCGGTTGCCTGACCGCGCGCACCGCCCGAAACCTGATGGATCATGATCTCGCTGTTGGGCAGTGCCTTGCGCTTGCCCTTTTTCCCCGCCGCAAGCAGGAACGCGCCCATCGACGCGGCCATGCCGATGCAGATCGTCGAAACGTCGCAGCGCACGTGCTGCATCGTGTCATATATCGCCATGCCGGCAGTTACGCTGCCGCCCGGGCTGTTGATATACAGGAATATATCCTTATCGGGATCCTCCGCCTCAAGGAAAATAAGCTGCGCCACTACGAGGTTGGCCATATCGTCCTCAACCTCGCCGCCCACAAATATGATCCTATCCTTCAAAAGGCGGGAATAGATATCGTAACTGCGCTCGCCCTTGCTTGTCTGTTCAATGACATAGGGTATCAAAGTCATGTTTCTTCCTCCGTCGCTCTATATACTATTCGATTTGCCTTTTTGGTTTTCCTTCTCAGGCATCCTTTTTTGCCTTTTTTGATACCCCTTTCTTTTCCGCGATTTTCAGCTTCGCGTTTTCCACGAGGAAACGTACGGTATTATCATACGCCAGGCTGTCGCGGATATACTCCAGTTCTTCTTCATCCAGCGCTTTACGGTATTCCTCGATATCCTTCTTTGCGCGTTCCGCATTCTTCTTGAGTTCTTCCTCAACCTGCTCTTCCGCCGCCTTGATATCCTCGGCCTTCATCACGGCATCGACGACAAGCTGCGTGCGCACACTGCGCTCCGCGCTCTCACGGTACTCCTTGCGCAGGTTCTCCATCGTCATGCCCGTCATCTGCATATAATCGGCCAGCTTCATGCCCTGAACCATCATGCTGTACTCAAGCTGTTTGATCTGGTGGTCGATCTGGCTTTCGATCATACACTCAGGCAAATCGATCTCCGCGTTTTTAACCACTTCGGCCAGCACGTTCTTCTCCGTCGCGGATTTTGCCTGTTCCTCCGCGCGCTCGGTCAGACGTTTTTGTATACTCTCCTTGTATTCCTCAAGCGTATCGAATTCCGATACATCCTGCGCGAACTCGTCGTCAATCTTGGGAAGCTCCTTTTGTTTAACGTCGTGCAGTTTGATATGGAACACCGCTTCCTTGCCCGCAAGATGCTCCGCTCGGTAATCCTCCGGGAACTTCACAGTGATGTCCTTTTCCTCTTCCTTGTTCATACCCGCGACCTGCTCTTCAAAGCCCGGTATAAACGTACCCGAGCCCAGCTCGATTGTCTGGTTCTCCGCCGTGCCGCCGTCAAACTTGACACCGTCCACGCTGCCCGAATAATCGATTACGGCCTTGTCGCCTGTTCTTGCTTCGCGGTCCACATCAACCCAGCGCGCATTGCGCTCCGCCGCCTGGTCGATCTGCGCCTGTACCTGAGCCTCGTCCACTTCCGCTTTGACTTCTTCGGCACTGACGCCTTTGTATTGGCCCAGCTTTACCTCGGGCTTGACAAATACCTCCGCCGTAAAAACGACGCCTTCGGTTTTGTCGATCTTTTCAATATCCAGTTCCGGCCGCGATACCGGAAAAATGCCCAGCTCATCCACCGCTTTCTGGTAGCTTTCCGGAAATACGATGTCAAAGGCTTCCTCAAAGAATACGCCTTCGCCGTAGTGCTTTTCAATCATGGCTTTGGGAGCCTTGCCCTTACGGAACCCCTGCACCGTAAACTTTCCGCGCGTCTTGATATATGCCTGTTGCAGCGCCGCCGCAAACGCCTCGGAGTCAATCTCTACTGTCATCTTTACTTTATTTGCGCCAACGTTTTCAACCTTTGCCAACTCTCTGTATCCTCCTGCAATGTGTAGCCTTACTTTTAGCATCCTTCATCTTTCTGAAAAAATGCCGCCTAACATATTAACATATATATAATGCCATTGCAATGCGAAAAGCAAGG
>CAZLRM010000204.1:0-3476 GCA_964561895.1 uncultured Christensenellaceae bacterium
GCGACATCCTGCCAGTTCTTTGCCGCGGCGCGCAGCATCGTCGGGCCGCCGATGTCGATATTCTCGATGGCATCCTCCAGCGTCACGTCCGGTTTTGATATCGTCGCCTTGAACGGGTACAGGTTTACCGCCACGATGTCGATGAGGCCTACGCCCAGTTTTTGCACCTGCGCCATGTGATCCTTGTTTTCCCGCATCGCGAGAATTCCAGCATGTATCGCCGGGTGCAGCGTCTTTACGCGCCCGTCGAGGCATTCCGGAAAACCCGTTACGTCCGATACGTTCGTCACCGGCACGCCCGCCGCTACCAGCGCCTTCTGCGTACCTCCCGTCGAGAGCACCTCGAAGCCAATTGCTACGAGGCCGGACGCGAATTCCACGACTCCCGTCTTGTCAAACACGCTTAAGAAAGCTCGTTTCATATGTAAACCTCCATACAATAATCTTTTACGCTATGTGTTATCCTCACCGCGATATCGCCAACCAAATCTTTATTTTACGACGGGTGAGGGAGTGATCATCAACATAAAAATATCACTCCTGCCGCCCTTTGGATACCTCCATCGCCGGAAGGGGATCAAGGCTGATGACAAAGCCCCCTTAGATAAAAGAGGCGCGGCCATTATATGGTTTCGTCCGTTTTCACCCGGCGGCCTTCGATGCGCAGTCTGCCTTCGCAGAGCAGCGCGACCGATTTTACCAGTATCTCATGCTCAATTTCAAGTATGCGCGCCGCAAGCGTTTCCGGTGTATCGCTGTCCAGCACATCCACGCACTGCTGCATAATGATCGGGCCGGTATCCGTGCCTTCGTCCACAAAGTGCACCGTCGCACCGGATACCTTCGCGCCGTAATTTAATACCGCCTCGTGCACATGGCGGCCATAGTAACCCTTGCCGCAGAACGAGGGGATCAACGCCGGATGAATGTTGACGATCGGAAATTTGGTAACGAGACCGGAACCGAGTATGGACATATAGCCCGCAAGCACCACCGCCTGTGCACCGCAGTTTTCGAGCACAGCGATCACCGCGGCGTCGTGCGCTTGCTGATCGGCGTAATCGCACGGCCGGATGATCTTGGTCGGCACGCCCGCTTTTTGCGCGCGCTCCAGCGCGAATACGCCCGGCTTGCTCGATATCACGCAGACGACGTTTGCGGGTATGCGCCCGTCCGCACACGCGTCCAGTACAGCCTGCAGGTTTGTGCCGCCGCCCGAGACCATCACCGCGAGCCTTTCTATCCGCACAGCTTCACGCCCTCGCCTTCCCCCACGCTGCCAATCACAAAAGCCTTTTCGCCGAGCTCCCGCGCGGCCAGCGCGATCTCCGTGGCCTGTTCCTTTTTCACGGCAATCACCATGCCGATGCCCATATTGAACGTGTTATACGCGCTTTTTGTATCCAGCTTGGACTCACGCAGCAGCAAATCGAATACCGGCGGCATATCCCAGCTGTTTAGTTCAATGTTTGCGCACAAACCGGAAGGTAATATCCTCGGTATGTTCTCGATGAAGCCGCCGCCCGTGATGTGGGCGATGCCTTTGATATCGTATTTTTCAATCAGTGAGAGTACCGTCTTTACATAGATGCGCGTGGGGGTGAGCAGCTCTTCGCCCAGCGTTTTTCTGAACGCGTCGATACGCTGATCCAATATGCGCTTCTCCATTGCGACGAGCTTGCGCACGAGCGAGAAACCGTTGCTGTGGATGCCCGACGAGGCAAACCCGATGAGCTTATCGCCCGCGTGAATGCCGCTGCCGTTGATGAGCTTGTCCTTATTAACGCTGCCTACACAAAAGCCCGCGATGTCGTATTCGCCCTCGGTGTAAAAGCCCGGCATTTCGGCAGTTTCCCCGCCGATGAGCGCACAGCCCGCCTGCCGGCACCCCTCCGCAACGCCCTTCACGATATCTGCGGCAACAGAAGGAACGAGCTTACCCGTCGCGATATAATCCAGAAAGAACATCGGCTTTGCGCCGTGGCAAACCACGTCGTTCGCGCACATCGCCACACAGTCGATGCCCACGGTATCATGCCTTCCCGTCACAAACGCGCATTTAAGCTTGGTACCCACACCGTCTGTACCGGAAACGAGCACATCTTCTCCGTGCTCATACATGCCCCCAAACGACCCAAGCCCGGTCAGCACGTGCTCATTGAACGTCGATTCTGCGTGCGCCTTCATGAGTTTGACCGCCTGATAGCCCGCCGTAACGTCCACGCCGGCGTCCTTATAGGTGATTGCCATAATTACTCCTCATTTGTCCAGTACGTTCTTTTTCCCGTTTTCCAGCAGCCCGCTTACGTCTTCCGGATATTTCGCGTTGAAGCAGCCCGCGCAGAAGTTGCACGCCGCTCCCTCCACGGTTTTGAGTAAATCTTCTATCCTTAAGTACTGCAGCGAATCCGCACCGATAAGCTTTCGGATCTCCTCTACCGTATGGCCTGCGCCGATAAGCTGGTCGTGCGAGGAGGTATCGATGCCGAAAAAGCACGGGCTTTTGATGGGCGGCGAGCTGATGCGCATGTGCACTTCCTTCGCGCCCGCGAGCTTAAGTATTTCGATAATGCGTTTTGAGGTCGTGCCACGCACGATGGAATCGTCCACAAGCACCACGCGCTTACCGCGCACGTTGCGTTTCAAAGCGCTCAGTTTTACCGATACGCCCATCTCGCGCTTGCCCTGCGAGGGCTGTATAAACGTGCGCCCTACGTACCGGTTTTTCGAAAGCGCGTTGGTATACGGTATGCCCGACTGCTGCGAATACCCCATCGCGGCGTGCATCGCCGAATCCGGCACCGCCGCAACGACGTCCGCGTCTGCGGGGCTGGACATCGCAAGCAACTCTCCCGCGCGCTCCCGCGCCTTGTGTACGGGGATACCGTCGATATCGGAATCGGGCCGCGCAAAATATACGTATTCGAAAATGCAAAGCGCAGTATCCATCGCACGGTGCCCCTGATAGGACTTCAGGCCGCTTTTATCGGCTACGACGATCTCGCCGGGCCGCAGGTCTCGTATGAACTCTGCTCCTATGGTATCGAGCGCGCTTGATTCGGACGCGAACACGTAGGAATTGTCTATGCGCCCCAGAGCAATGGGCCGTATGCCTTTAGGATCGCGTACTCCGATCACCGCGTTCTCCGTCATAATCACGAGCGCATAGCTGCCCTTAAGCAGCGCCATCGTTTTGGTGATGCCTTCGATGATATCGCCGTTGCTGTTTTTTGCGATGAGGCTCGCGATCACCTCGGAGTCGATGGTGGTCTGGAATATCGCGCCGCTGTTTTCAAGCTCGTCTCGCAGTTCCCTTGCGTTGATCAGGTTGCCGTTGTGCGCGAGTGCAAGGTTGCCCTTTTTCGAGCTGATCACGAGCGGTTGCGCGTTGACAAGCAGGCTGTCCCCCATTGTGGAATATCGCACGTGGCCGATCGCCGCGCTGCCGCCTTTGAGTTTATCGAGGCTGTCGCGGA
>CAZLRM010000205.1:0-1604 GCA_964561895.1 uncultured Christensenellaceae bacterium
TCGCCTTCCTCGGTTTCATGGTCGTAATCAAACAGGTGCAGCATCGCGTGCGCGGTTAAAAAAGCCACTTCGCGCTCAATGCTCTGGCCGATCTCGTCCGCCTGCTGCCGCGCGCGTTCCAGCGATATTGCGATATCGCCGAGATAGTCGTCCACACCCGAAGGGAACGACAGCACGTCGGTCGGAGCATCGACGCCGCGGAACTGCGCGTTGAGCCGCCGGATGTTGTCGTCGTCGGTGAACAGCAGCCCCGCGCGGAAGCGCCGTCCTTCCAGCTTTCCCGTGATCTTCGCAGCGCGCTGCGCCGCGATCCTGATCTCGCGCGGCAGCTTGTCCTCCGCGGTGATATAAAGCTTTCTCATAAGCTACTCCTGTCCGGGATATTTTACCCGTTCGTGCAGCGCACCCTCGTAAACGCCCGTAAAGGCCTGCGCAATGCGATTGAGATCCTGCCGGCTCAGCGAAGCTTCGTCAAGCTGCCCATCGTTGTAGCGTTCGCGGATCAGCTTGCCGATCATCTCGCGCACCTGCTCTATGTTCGCGTCGCCCATGCTCCTTACCGCGGCCTCCACGCAGTCGGCCAGCATCACGATGGCGGCCTCCCTCGTCTGCGGGCGCATACCGGGGTAGCGGAACTGCGAGGCTTTGGGCTCCAGCCCGGCTTCCAGCGCCTTGTGCGCAAAATAAGCGACCTGCGTATTGCCGTGGTGCTGCACCACGATGGAGAGCACCTCGCGCGGCAGCTTGTATTTTTTCGCCAGCTCCAGCCCATAGGATACATGTCCGGTGATAATTTTCGCGCTCTCGCGCGGATCCAGCTTGTCGTGCGGGTTGTCACCCTTCTGGTTCTCCGCGAAGTACATGGGGTCTTTGAGCTTGCCGACATCATGGTAATACGCGCCCACGCGGCAGAGCAGCGAAGAAGCGCCCACGGCGTCCGCGCCCGCTTCCGTGAGGTTCGCGGTTAAAATGCTGTGATGGTATGTGCCGGGCGCTTCCAATGTCAGGCGCTTTAAAAGCGGATGGTTGGGGTTGGAAAGCTCCAGTAGCTTGGCTGGCGTGGAAGCCCTGAAAGCCGCTTCCCATAGAGGCAATGTGCCTATCGCCAGCACACCCGCAAGCAGCCCGCTTCCCAGCGCGAACGCGCCGGATACCGCGAGCGTTTGCATCGAAAATGTCACAGCGCCGATAAGCTCTCCCAAAACAGAAACAGCCGCGCCAATAAGCCCCGCCGCAAGCCCCGCCATAATCAGCGAAGTGCGGTGCATCGGGCGGTACAGCGCGAAAACGCAGACCGCGCCTCCGAGTATCGACGCCATGATCGCGATCAGTGACACCGTGCTGAAAAGCCCCGCATTCCATGAACATATCGGTGCCGTCACGAACGCAAGGAAGACCGTAAAGGTAAGCGCGTTGCGCTGTGAAAGCAGTGTGCATGCGAGCATTGTGCCAAAGAACGTTGGGATGATGCGTTCGTCGAACCGCGCGAGAAGCACAGCGAGCGCCGCGGTCACCACCGTGACGGCCGCAAGCATCAGCATATGGCGCGTATCGGGGAGCAATTCACGCTCGAATTGAAACAGGTATATACCGTACACGATAAA
>CAZLRM010000205.1:1704-3462 GCA_964561895.1 uncultured Christensenellaceae bacterium
CGGGTATTTTTTTTCTTCATTCTACCTCCTGTTGGTTTTCTCAAACCGCTCGTACGCGCGTACGATGCGCTGCACGAGTTCGTGGCGCACCACGTCTTTCGCCGTGAGGTACATGATATAGATGCCCTCGATGCCTTCAAGTATGCTGATGCACTGCACGAGGCCGCTCCTTTTCTCTTTGGGCAAGTCGATCTGCGTTATATCTCCCGTGATCACGATGCGCGAGTTTTCGCCGAAGCGCGTCAGAAACATCTTCATCTGCTCCTCGGTGCAGTTCTGCGCCTCGTCGAGTACAATAAACGCGTCGGACAGCGTGCGCCCGCGCATATACGCAAGCGGCGCCACCTCGATCACGCCGCGCTCGGACAGGCGCTGGAACATCTCGCCTCCGAGAAAATCGTAGAGCGCATCGTAAAGCGGGCGCAGATACGGATCGACCTTGGTCTGCAAATCGCCCGGCAAGAAACCGAGGCTCTCGCCCGCCTCGACCGCGGGACGCGTCAATATGATACGTTCCACTTCCTTGTTTTTAAGCGCGACAACCGCCATCGCCATCGCGAGGTACGTCTTGCCCGTGCCGGCAGGGCCGATCGCGAAGGTCAGCGTGTTCTCCTTCATCGCGCGCACATAGCGCTTCTGGCCGATGGTGCGGCTTTTTACCTGCCGCCCGCGGCTCGTGATCGCGATTACGTCGGCCATGATCTCCTCAATGGTGTCGGCGTTGCCTTCGCGCGCGAGTTCCACCGCGTAGCGGATGCGCGATATGTCGATCTTTTCCTTCCTGCGCGCCATCGATAGAAGCTTGTCCACCACGACGCGGGCAAGCTCTGCGTCCTCCTGCCTTCCGCGGATCACGATATGATGGTTACGCGATATGATGCTCGCGCCCGTTTCCTTCTCAATCACCTTGGCATTTTCGTCAAACGTGCCGAACAGGTCGGCCAGTTGCTCTAAGTTGTCCACCTCAATACCGATCTCGCTGATGCCTGTCTCCAAACTTTAATCCTCCAAAATCACGGCTCTGCCGATATCTTCATTCGTATGGATATATACCGCTGTGCTCATCACGCACCCGTCGATATTAAATATCGCGTGATGGCCGACGATTTGCGCATCCTCCGGTACGGATTTGAGCGCTTCGCAGTATGCGGCTTCCTCCAAATACACGCTCAGCGCCGCAAACTCCTTGGGCTGCTGCACCAGCGTCACTTCGCTGTGTTCATACTCCGTGATGTATACGGGCAGAAACAACCCGATATTGATTCTATCCACAACGCGCGTATCGTAATCCGCAAAGCCGCAGTCCGGATCGATCGCCGAGCTGTCGGCGCCTATGGATATCGTACGCTGCAGCGCCGTACGCCCCGTGGGCACACGAACCTCCGTATAGATCGAAGACGAAGCGCCGCCCGCATACCACACACTGCCGATCACTGCTCCGCGCGCCGCGAACAGCATGCGCGGATACCCCGCGTCCCACACGAGGCCGGAGATCAGCACGTCTCCCGCGCGCACGGTGTCGCCCTTTTTCACCGCAGCCTTTCCCGCAAGCGGCAGCACGCTCTCGATCAGCGCGTCCTTCGCGGCGATGATGCTGCGGGGCGTGTCCTCATCGACCATTTCGGGCGCAAGCTCTGCCGGGACTACCTTGACGAGCGCCACGACGCCTTCCACACGGATGTCGATCCACGCAAACTCCTCGTGCGCGATCAGCAGCTTCAACCCCGCGCCGTCCTCGTCGATGCCGCCCTTCCACGC
>CAZLRM010000206.1:0-3445 GCA_964561895.1 uncultured Christensenellaceae bacterium
TCGGGCTGCGCGGTATAATCTGCCGCGCCCGCCATCACAGTCATCAGTTTGCTGTCATCCCCACCCGGCTGTTTGTAGCGCACCTTGAGGTATAGCCAGTCGTCCGCGGGTTTGGCTGCGGCCGTTTCGCCGTTCTGCTGAAATACGAGGTCGTCTACGTTTCCTGTGCCCTCGCCGCCCACGAGTATGATCTCATAGAACACGGTGACGCAGTGGCCTGCGCCCATCTCGCCCGCGTCCTTTTTATCGTCGTTGAAGTCTTCGGCGTTCAGTCTGCGGTTATCGTAACCCACAAGGCGGTATTCGCTGACGGCGGCGGGATTGAACTCCACCTGCACCTTCACGTCGTCCGCCATGGTATAAAGCGTGCCGCTCATCTCATTGACGAGCACTTTTTTGGCTTCCAGCAGCGTATCGATGTAGGAATAGTTGCCGTTGCCCTTGTCGGCCAAAGTCTCCATCGTGGTATCCTTGATGTTGCCCGTGCCGAAACCCAATACACTGAGGTAAATACCGCTTTCCTTTTTCTCACTGATCAGCGACTCAAGCTCTCCGATACTGGAGGGACCGACGTTGAAATCGCCGTCTGTACAGAGTATCACACGGTTGTTGCCGCCGAATATGAAATTCTTTTCCGCGATATAATAGGCGAGGTTGATGCCTTCGCCGCCTGCTGTGGAGCCTCCTGCGGAAAGCTGACCGATAGCCGATTCGATCGACCGGATATTGCCGCCGCTGCAGCCATCCAGCACGAGACCGGACGCGCCCGCATACACCACGATGGAAACAGTGTCGTCCTTGCGCAGCGTTTCAGCCAGCATCCTCATCGCGTCCTTAACAAGCGGCAGCTTGTCGGCGCTTTCCATGGAACCCGATACGTCGAGCAGGAACACGAGATTGCTCGGGGGCGCTTCTGAAAGATCAATCTCGCGCGATTTTAAGGATACGCGCGCAAGGCAGCGCCCGTCGTTCCACGGGCAGTCGCTGATCGTGATCTGCGCGCTGATCGGGTCGTTCCCGATCGGGTTTTTATAGTCGTAAGTGAAGTAGTTGATACATTCTTCAACGCGCACTGCATCCTGCGGCGGCAGCGCTCCGTCATTAAGGTAGCGCCTAAGGTTGCTGTAGGATGCCGTGTCCACATCGATAGAGAATGTGGAGAGCGGGTCTTTAAGCGGCGAGTGGAATCCGCTTTCAACGGTCGAGCCGTACTCCTCCGCAGAAGTATTGTACGGCACATCCGGAGCTTCATAAGCGGCCGCCTCGGATGTTGCGCATGCGGCTTCATACGTTGTGTCTGCTTCGTACTGCGCGGCCGCGCTGGTTTGCCCCGTGCCTGCGGTGGAGCAGCCTGCTGCCGCGAGCAATACGGTCAGAACCGCGGCGACTCCCTGCATCATCGTTTTTACGAATTTCATCATGGAAAATTCCTCCTTAATAATTGTTGCGGGTTGATGAACATACCAATAATGCCAGAGGATCAAGCCGCTGCCATCTTATTCCGGCAATATCCAATCGTCAATAAGGTTCCATCAATTGTCATGTAAATGTTGACAGTATGAAAAAAGGCGTTAACAAATGCAACGCCGCGTACAAGTATATGTAAATACTGTTATGAAATGATGACGGTATTGTTTAGTCTGCGCCTTCGTAGGTGATATCAAACAAGCCTGCGGGCGTATACTCGCCGGAAAGCACCTTGATAATACGCGCGGTCCGCTGCGCGTTTTCTTCGGGGTGGTCTTTCACGTTCAGCCCTTCGGGATCGATCAGGCATGCGATCAAAGATATGTACTCGTTCTCGGTAAGCGAAGGAACTGTTTTATCGTAATAAAACTCTGCGGCATCGGACAGGCCGTACATGCCGTTGCCGAAATACATGATGTTGATATACAGCTCAAGCTGTGTCTGCTTGCTTACGAGCGGGTTTAGCGCCAGCCACGCGCACAATGTCTGCTTAACTTTCTGTATCCCCTGCTGGAAATCCGAAAAGTAGAATTTTTTAGCCAAGCCTTGCGTGATGGTCGTCCAGCCCGCACCCGGTGTGCTAAAGTCTATGCCATGGTGCTTATAGAAACCCGGGTCTTCCACCTTAAGCAGTATATCGATTTGCCGCGAAGACAGCGCATCGATCTTCGTTTCAATCTGTCCTGAGCGATAGATATCATCCACGATGCGCTGCGTACCCGTGCGTGCGATGATTACCTCTATGCTGTAATATGCGATAACCGCAACGAAAGTCAGTATTACGGTTATCCATATGATCCGCCGAACTTTGCGCTTTTTCATACTCTATCCTTTCTATTATTTCAGCACGCTGTCCACAAGCGTCCGCACAAAACGCGATACCTCCTGCGCGTCATCAAGGTTTACATCCGTAAAACGAAAAAATTCCTCGCGGTTGAAAAACGCCATGGAGACAACCGCGCTAAGTTGCATCGCTTTCAGGTTCATTTCAAGCTCGCTAAACCTTAAACCTTCGTAATGCTGCCTTATCAGTTTTTGCATGTGCCGCTCGGCGTTGAAGCCGCGGCTGGTTATCTTATGTTTCAGCGCAAATTTTGCCGCATCGCCGAATTGTAAAAGCGTGCGCAGCATCCCCTCCAATTGCCTGGTCAGCTCGGCCTTCGGGTCGGCGGTATGCGTTTCTGATTTGCGGAGTTCTTCCGCAGCAGAATTGAAACGCGCCATGACTGCCTGAGACAGCAGTTCGTCCCGGGATTTAAAATGATAGTTGATCGTGCCAAGGCCCACCCCGGCGCGCCTTGCAATATCGCGGCTCGTGATGGCGTCCGCGTCCTTCTCCTCCATCAGATCCTGTGCGGCCTGAAGTATCCGTTTTTTTAGATCGTTCTGCATCATATACTCCTGAACGAAAGCTGAACATGTTCATACTATATTATAATCAACCGGTTATTATGCGTCAACATTGATTTGAAAAGATTGTATTAATCGGCTCCGCCTGCCTTGAGAAATGTATGCAAATCTGTTATAATCATATAACAAATATCAGGACGGGTATTCTTCTATGGAACAGTTTTTCACGTTTCTGATCCGGCATAAATACATTGTGATTATCATCACCGTATTGCTTTGCGTACCTTCTCTGCTGGGCATAAGTCAGGCGAAAACGAGCTTTGATATCGCAGTGTTCATGCCCAAGGACGCGAACTCCATCGCGGGTACTGCGATTGAGGAGGAGGAATTCTCTTCCGCTACGTGTGCTTATGTGCTGCTGGAGGATAAGGAAAACTGGCAG
Source organism: uncultured Christensenellaceae bacterium (assembly GCA_964561895.1). GTDB lineage: Bacteria > Bacillota > Clostridia > Christensenellales > SZUA-584 > JAEWCC01. Next base: position 3,260 of record CAZLRM010000206.1, read on the forward strand.
GCAGCGGCGCTTAAAGAACGAATCGCGCAGGTTAATCACATCGGCAGCGTATCCGGAATGGACGATGTGCTGGATATCTACACGCCCGAGGCATTTTTACCGGAGAAAGCGCTGAGCCAGTATAAAAAAGGCGACGCCGAGATATTGATCGTGTCGTTTTCGGGCGATGCGGACAGCGGCGACATA
>CAZLRM010000207.1:0-3444 GCA_964561895.1 uncultured Christensenellaceae bacterium
CGTCCTCCGGCACCCCCGCGACGCCGTGCAATGTGCCGTGCTGCGCGATTTCCTCTATGAGTTCCGGGCTGTAGAAGCCTCTCTCTTTTGCCACCCGCTCAAAATACGGGTGAACCTCGATCAGCTTGTCATTGTCCATCACGTTACGGATGTACGAGATCGCGAATACCGGCTCGATTCCGCTGGACGCTCCCGCGATGATCGATATTGTGCCTGTCGGAGCGATGGTCGTTACCGTCGCGTTGCGCATCGCGGTATGCCCCTGCGCGGGATATACGCTTTGCGCAAACAGCGGAAAACTGCCTCGCTGTCTCCCCAGCGCTTCGGACGCCTGCTTCGCCTCTTTCTGTATAAACGCCATGATTTCGCGCGCTGTCTGCACCGCCTGTTCGGAGTTGTAGGGAATACCAAGCGAAAGCAGCATATCCGAAAAGCCCATCACTCCCAGGCCAATCTTGCGCATGCTCTTTGTCGTCTTTTCTATAATCGGAAGCGGATAACGGTTTACCTCAATCACATTGTCCAGGAAATGCACCGCCAACACGACCGTTTTGCCTATGCCCTCGTAATCAATCTTCCCGTTTGCCGCAAACGCGCTTAAGTTGAGCGAACCCAAGTTGCAGCTTTCGTAAGGCAGCAAGGGCTGCTCTCCGCACGGGTTTGTGCTCTCGATTTCACCCGCCGACGGCACAGGGTTTTCGTTGTTGATGCGGTCGAGAAACACGATGCCCGGTTCTCCGCCCTTCCACGCCATTTCAACGATCGTATCATATACCTTCTTTGCGCTTAAGGTCGCTGTTTTCATCTTTGTGGACGGGTCGATCAGGTCGTACTTTTTGTCAGCTGTTACCGCTTGCATAAACTTCTCGGTGAGGCCGACGCTGATGTTAAAGTTGGTGAGCTGCGTAAGATCGCTCTTGCACGATATGAACTCCATGATATCGGGATGGTCGATACGCAGTATGGCCATATTCGCGCCGCGCCTTGTGCCGCCCTGTTTTACGGCTTCGGTGGATGCGTTAAACACCTTCATAAAACTGATCGGGCCGCTCGCCACGCCTCCCGTGGAGTTGACGCTCGCGCCCGCGGGGCGAATGCGTGAAAACGAAAAGCCCGTGCCGCCGCCGCTCTTATGGATCATCGCGGCGTTTTTCAGAGTGTCGAATATGCCCTCCATGCTATCCTCTATCGGCAATACAAAACACGCGGAAAGCTGGCCAAGCTCCCGGCCCGCGTTCATGAGCGTGGGCGAATTGGGAAGAAATTTCAGGCTGTCCATCATGGCAAAAAACTCGTCTGCCACGGCCTTTGCGTCGCCGCCGTATGCCGCATCCGCTGCCGCGATGGTATCCGCGACGCGTCTCAGCATATCCTCCGGCTTTTCGCAATTCCCGTTTTCGTCCTTTTTCAAATACCGGCGTTCCAGCACTGTTTTTGCATTTTCAGACAATAACATATTTTGCTCCCTTAATACTGTATCGTGTATTGGAACTTAATAATAGCACAATATATAGCGTTATTCAAGGACTATTCAGCATTGAAGTTGTGAAATATCTCTTTAAAACTTTCCGTCGGGAAACCTGGTTTGGATGAAAAAAAGGAGAGGATGCCCTTTTGCTGGGTTGTCCGCCGCAAGCCTTTTTCTGCCAGCAGTTCTTTTAGATGTTTCGCTGTGCCGTGCCGTCCGTCAAATACCTGACAGTCCGTTGAAAATGCGCGGTCAATATAGCTTTTAACCGGCTTTTCAATGAACGAATAGTGCGTGCAGCCCAGCACCACGCCTTCAATCTTTTCGCCTCGCAGAAACGCTAGTCTTTCCCTTAGGTAGCCGTGAATGCTCGTCTCATCGGTATGCCCCTGTTCTATAAGCTCCACGAGGCCTCCGCAGCCCACGCTGAGCACCCTATCCCCCGCTTCCAGCCTTTCGATAAGGCCAAGGTAGCGCGCCTGTGATACCGTGGCGGGCGTCGCGAGCACAAGCACCTTGCCCTCTTTCAGCGCAGAAAGTGCAGGTTTTACCGCAGGCTCCATGCTGATTACCGGAAGATTGAACCGCTCGCGCATCATCTGTATCGCAGCGCTTGTCGCGGTGTTGCACGCGACCACAATCGCTTTGACGCCTCGGGAAAATAAAAATGCGCCTGCTTCCAGTGAAAGCGCCTTAATCTGCTCCTCATTCTTTTCGCCGTACGGTGCGTTCAGGTTGTCGCCGTAATAGATATAGTCCTCATCCGGCATCAGCGTATAGGCCGTTTTAAGCACGCTGATACCGCCCACTCCCGAATCAAAAAAGCCAATCGGCTTTTCAGTAATCTGTATTGTTTCTTCCTTATAATTCATAGTTTTATTATACATGACTGCGATCGCGTATTCAATACCCGCGGGTATAAACAATATGCTTATCGGTGCGCTGCATTTCTTGACATAGATATGTTTTTCCGCTACGATGATAATTGAAAATCACGCGGCAAGGGACTAGTATATGGAATTTCGAAAGACCGTTCAATATACGCTGAAGGATTATACCGCTTTTAATTTTTTCCATCTGAAATCCCGGCTGATATGGATGCCAGTATTGCTTGTCATCGTTTTCCCTGCGGCTATGCTTATTATCGACCTGCTTCAGGATGACACCGCGTGGCTGATCATGTTGATTGCTACTTTTATCATCGATGTTTTGCTTGCGGGGCTTATGACTCTAATCAATATTTTCTCGGTTCGACACACCGCAAAAAAGCAATATGAATCAAGCAAAGCCATGCAGTCAAACAGTGATATCGTGATGGACACAAGCGGCATACGCGAAAGCAGCGAGTACGGCAGCACCGTCGTGCAGTGGAGCGTCGTCATCAAAGCCGCAGAGTCCGATACGGCTGTCTACATATTCTTCTCGCAGCTGCAAGCGTTCCTCATCCCCAAGCGCCTGATTTCACCGCAAGAAGAAAATGTACTGCGGGAACTGATACAAAGCAATCTGCCTTCAGAGAAAAATAAGCTCAGGCGAGCTGTTTAAGAGCAGCCCGCCGCAATATCTTTAAGCGTTTTAAACTGGTTGCTGCATCGGCACCGCATATCCGCCGGGCGTAACCTTTGTGACTTCATTCAAAACCTTCCCGCCCTTGATATGCACTTCAGCCGCGTCTCCCGGCGCTAGCTCAAGCCTGACCTCGCCTTGAAACAGATTGCCTGCGCCATCAATAAAGTTGAGTTGGTTAATATTCACATCAGATGTAAAAGCAAAGCTTCCGCCATTAGCGACAACACCTATAACCGTACCGTTCACACAAACCGAAAACGGGAAGTTTGCGGCAACGGCCGCTGGTTCGCGCACCACCGTAATCATTGCGGGAGCCGGGAGCTTTTGTGATCCGTATAGTACGGCGCTTGCATTCTGCCATTTATCATACATCTTTTTTTGCATGATGTAGCCTATTAGTGTTGCGA
>CAZLRM010000208.1:0-3426 GCA_964561895.1 uncultured Christensenellaceae bacterium
ATTTTTATGTATATTGCCGATGTATCAGGACACGGCGTGATGCCCGCAATGCTGACCGTATACCTACGTCAGGAAATGTTCGCGCAATGCAAGACGCCTGGTATTTCTCCCTCGCGTATACTGCGCAACATTCAGGATTCCTTTGAAGAGCTGCGTACCGAGGAGAGTATCTACATCACGATTTTTGTGATCGTGATTGATCCGGAAACGGGAGAGTATACTTGCGCGAACGCAGGGCATAGTGTGCCGCCGCTTATTGCCGGGCAAACGGGTATACGCGAGCTGTTTGTACCCGGCACTCCGGTATGCCGCTGGGTGGAGACAATGAACCGGGAGGAACAGCAGGGGGTGCTCTTGAACGGAGAAAAACTGTTTTTATATACGGATGGCCTGGACGGTATTCATTCAGACAGCGCGTCAAACCGGAATTTGTACGAGATACTGCAAAGCAGCCAGCTGCATGAACGCAAACTGCTGGAAGAGATAAAAAAGAACTTTACACGTACGCGGGCGGATGATGTTACGATGCTGTTATGTGAACGGGAGTAAAAACAAAATCAAATGTATTTCCTGCGGCATAGAACTATATGATAATACATAATGATAGTCTTGTTTATATGTCTGAATTGTAACATTTGATTCATTCACTTGAAAACAGCCCGATAATATGTTATTTTTTGTATTGGTATGTTTTGCAGGCTTTGCTGTGTGCAGCAAGGTCGGATAAGTGCTGATCTGATATAATTGATTTTTGGAGAATAGATGCGGTATGAAAAAATGGCTGAAGAGTTTTTTCCTGAACAAGAGAGAGAGAGACGAGCTTAAGGATGACACCGAAGTGACGGAGATAACCGATTCGAAGCCTATGCCGTCTGAAGAAAATAACGACGGTAAGGAATTAATGGATTCGGAGTCTATGCCAGCTGAAGAGAAATTAACGGATTCGGAATCTGTGCCGATTGAAGAAGAAACAGACAGTGCGCAAATACCCGAAGGTACCATTATTATTGACGGTGCGGAGCCGGGAACCGAAAAAATACTGTTAGTCAAAAATAAGGCGCCAAAAGAAAAAAAGCCTTGGAGCTCACGAAAAAAGGTAATCGTGTTTTCTTGTATCGGCGTATTTGCGGCAATGCTGATTATGGTGGGCGTATGGGCGATTACCATCATGTCCAACCCGCTGGCTCAGTTTAACAATGATGTTGTCGAAAAACCGAGCGCAACATCATCGGTAACGAAACCGAACCAGCCAACAAACGTGGCCACACCAGAGGCGACGCCTGATCCCGAGGCGATATTGCTGTCTCAGGCGGATATGACTTTCCTCGATACGAATTTTGTAAATATCATGCTGATCGGCGTGGACCGGTCCACGGATCGTCTTGAGAATGATTGGAAAGGAAAAGACGATTTTCATGCAGATGTAATGATTGTGCTGACGATTAACCGGACGACAAATGAGGTAAGCATGATATCGCTGCCGCGCGATACCTACGCTAAGATTCCCGGCGTAGATGGCATATACAAGCTCAACTGTTCCATCAATTGCGGTGGGGGCTGGTGCGAAGAAGGATTTGAAAAGGTCTGCCAGGCGGCGCAATGGATGCTGGGCGGCGACGGCAGCGAAGATGACCCGATAAAAATCAATAAGTATTTTGCGGTGGACATGAACGCGGTCAAAGAGCTTGTCGATGCAATCGGCGGCGTGGATTACGACCTCGACATATCTTTTGACAATGCCGGGCGAAAATATACCAAACAGGATAATCTACATATGGATGGACAGGCAGTGCTCGACTATCTGCGTGTCCGTAAAGATGAGCATATTGTTGAAAAGGGCCAGAGTACCGATAAACACCGCGTCGAGCGGCAGAGGAGGATGCTGGTAGCCATATTCAGAAAGATACAGGATAACGGTCTGCTCTTCAGCCTGCCAAGCCTGATTACCGCTTTTGAGGGTAATCTGGAATATAATCTGACTTTCAACGAAATATCCGCACTGGCATATTATGCGATCAACATCGACCCCGATTCGGTCAAGTCTTACTCAATGAGCGGGTCTTATGTACTCGTAATTGAGCATGCGGACGATCCTTTTGCCTTTACGTTTACGAACCAGGCAAACCGAATTAAAATTATCAAAGACGTTTACGGTATAACCGTGAAAAAGCGTTCGGGTTATTCCCAAAACGATTTGCAATTGCGCTGGGGCGCATTGGAAGCCAGGCAATTTGCAAAGGCTGCGGATTCAGTAATTGCAAAAGCGGAAAAAATATTGAAGGACGACGCGAAAAAGCAGAGTAAACCAAAACTTGGCGGGCGCACGCTGGAGCCGGACGAATCTCCCGCGACATCACCGTCTGAGACAACGCCTGATCCAAGCGAATCGACGGATCCATCGCCTCCGTCCGACGAGCCGTCTGAATCCACGCCCACACCTGCGCCCACAACGCCTCCGGGAGGATATCGGCAATATGAAGAAAACGGCACGGAATGGACATTATATAAAACAGTAGAGGCGGAGTATGAGTCGGTATTAAAATATAAATCTTACGATTCGGGCGAAGATCTGCTTGCGCTGCTCGAACAGTTTAAAAAGGACGTCAATTCGTTGTGCGATATGCTCGGAATCAAAAAGCCCTCGGCGGGCGCGTGGGTCTATGATTTCCAACGAAAATACAACGATATTTACGTGGATATGCGGTGATGATTTTTACAAACCGGCGGCTTTAAAAGCCGCCGTTTTTATTTACACAAAAACAGGCGTGGCATACAAAGTTTACAGATCGTTTCCCGCATAACAGCTCTCTTTTTGTAAGATAATAAACAATGTGATTAAAATGAAAGGAGCTAAAACATGTCACAACTGAACAAACTGGAATTGCAGAACTTACGGCATTTGATCGGCTCGCACGATACCGCATTTTCAAAGATGCAGACGTACGCACAGCAGTCTTCCGACCCGCAGGTCAGATCGTATTTTCAAAAGTCCGCTCAGGACGCGCAAAAGACCAAACAGCAGCTGCTGTCATTTTTAGGTTAGGAGGTGTAATATGCGAAATACGAATCAAGATAATAAGATGGCAAGTATGTCAACGCAGAACATGAAGATGGAAACCGGAAATATCGATACCAACGTCTGGGATAACGGAGGCGGATCGCTGCAGGAGAAAGCAATGGTCAATGATGCTTTATCTTCGGTAAAAAGCAGTTTAACGACATACGCCACTGTGATCTCAGAATGCTCGAATCCGAATCTTCGGCAGACGATTCAGCAAATACGCAATAATTGCGAGACCTCGCAGTATGAGTTGTTTCAAATCGCGCAGAGCAAGGGCTATTACAAGCCGGCAACAATGGCGGATGACAATGAGGTACAGCAAATAAAAAGCGAATTCAACGCATAAAGCAGCAGTTAATAGCCGG
>CAZLRM010000209.1:0-3417 GCA_964561895.1 uncultured Christensenellaceae bacterium
CGCGTTTGGTTCGGGACTAAAAGGTCGCTGGTTCAAATCCAGTCACCCCGACCAAAAAAACCTGCTATTTAAGCGGGTTTTTTCTTATTTCCAGGTGCCTTGTTGTCAAATTTGTTGTCACAATCATATGCGTTTTTGTAAATCTGAAAAAAGCGGGGTATTGTCTAATCAAATGTGAGGTTAGATAGTATGAGAAAACAAAAACGCAAAGCCATATACGGGAATATTCAGGAGCGCAACGGGCGGTTTTGCGCAACGCCTGTATTTATTGAATCTAATGGGGAACGTATCCGGCAGGGCAGTTCAACGTTTCCAAACTGGGACGAAGCCCAAGAGTTTCTGACAAAACAGCATAACGAGTATATTAACGATGCTGTAAAACCTACAAAACAAACCGTTCGCCAATACTTTGAGCATTGGTTTGATACGGAAGGTAAAGATTCGCTTGAACTCACAACCATAAGTATCTACAGAACTATGTGCAACACGTACGTCTATAAGTTCATGGGCGATATGCCAATACAAGCTGTAAAAACCTCGAAGATTAAAGAATACAGGACATTTTTAAAAGGAGTACCTCTTTCGAACAATACGGTTAACAAGCATCTGATACTTTTAAACGTAATATTCCGAAGCGCACTGGAAGATGAAATCATCACCAAGAACCCTGTCGCTGCGGTGAAAAAACTGCCGGTAGAAGAACCGGAAATACACTTTTATGACGCAGAGCAGGCGGCTCGTTTATTGAAAAAGATTGAAGGCGATTCGATAGAAATCATAATCATTCTATGTTTATACGTCGGAATGCGTCGAGGCGAAGCCGTCGGTTTAACATGGGACCATGTAGACCTTGAAAAGCGGCAAGTATCTGTTTTTCGGACAATTGTGATTGCTGATGGTAAATGCCATGAAAAAGGCCCTAAAACCCCGCAGGGGCTGCGTACGCTCGCATTTGGGCAACGCGTATATGATGTCCTCATACGCGTTAAACAAGAACAAGAGAAGAACAAGGCGATCTTAGGTGACGAATATGACAACGGCAACTATGTCATTGCTAAACCAAATGGTAGCCATTACAGCCCTGGTTCTCGATCCAACCGGATAAAGATATTAATAGAGCGCTATGAATTGGACGCAATCGGATTGCACGGTTTGCGGCACTCGTTCGCTACCCTTTACCTTTCAGAGGGCGGCAATATTTACGACCTTATGGTTGCAATGGGCCACAGTACCATTGCATCGACAATGCGGTATCTTCATTCACTTCAGCGTGCTGAAGCAAAGGCAACATCACTCGTCGCAAACTGTCTTGATAAGGCTATCGAAGAAAGCGAAGAATAAAAAATCTTGGTTTCTATAGTCAGGGATAAACATAAGAAGGAAATACGATTCTGTAGATACTCTTTGTAGCCGCTGATATATCCCATTATGTTACACTGGTACAATTAATAAAAAAGCATATAATTTCATTTAGCTAAAGATAAGCGCTATGAATTGGACGCAATCGGGTTGCATGGTTTATGGCACTCGTTCGCTACCCTTTATCTCTCCGAGGGCGGCAACATTTACGACTTGATCCTTCGCAGAGCAATACTGGATCGTGCGACTGCGGTCGGTATACGGGCAAAGTCAATAACTGCTTTTTTAACTTTGATTCTGTAAACGATGAAATACCCGCAGGCTCCGTTATTAACAGCGCAACGCTCCGGCTGGCACAGGTATCCGGCGGATACTCACTGGAAGAGAATATTCTTATTACGCTCCGTTCCGGCAACTGGGGAGCGTATACATGGAACTCGCAGCCGGTACTGGCCGCGACAGGGCTTACGGTACAGCTTTCCGGTACATCCGCCGGGGACAGAAGCTTTAACATAACGGCTCTTATCCAATGGATAGTCGATAACAATAGCTCCTCGCATATATTCAAGCTGGAACGCGTACCAAACACTACAAGCGGTTCAAATGACGCAAAACGCTTTTCAACTACGGCGTCCACTCATGACCTGTTGATCACATATACGCCGCCTACCGCGCCGGGGGCGCCGACAAGCCTTTCTCAAAGCCCAAACGCGTTTGAATCGGCGCTACGGCTGTCCTGGATAAACGGTTCGGGAGGTACCAATAACCCTATAACGGGGATTGACGTCCGCTACCAGACATCGGACGACGGGGCAAACTGGAGCGGCGAAACTCCCGTTATTATCACAGCGGGCTCTGCGTATTACGACATTCCAGGCGCAACGATATCCGGCTGGAATCGGGGAAAATATGTCCGGTTCCGCGCGGGCTCCGTTTCCGCTTATGCTGGAACCGTATATTCGGATTATTCGGGCGCTGTTATAAGAAACAGAGCGCCGAATATACCAGTCGGTACTCCGACGACAAATAAGAGTGTGTACGCGCCTGGGGAGACCATCGCCGTGTCGTTCACGCCGCCCAGCCCGAGGGACTCGGACAGCGGCTTAACCGGCGACATTGCGGGGTACGAGGTTAAGATGCAGTCACCGGACGGAACGGACTATAACAGCGGGCAGATTGTGGGCACAAACTCTTCTTCATCTGCGGCTTCTGTAAGCATAGTTACAGCGGCCTGGACGCCGGGCCTGCAATGGCAGTTCCTTGTGCGCGGATATGATTCGTACGGTGTAAGGGGCGGGTGGTCGGCGGCAACCGCGCTTGTTATGATGGGCACGCCTTTGAAGATACTTGTTTCGGGCTCTCTGAAAAGCGTCGCGGAACAGCAGGTGCTGGTGGAGGGCGTATTAAAGCAGGTGAGTGAAATCAAGGTGCTTGTAGATGGTGTCCTGAAAAATCTGACTACATGAAGAGGTGGTGTAATTTGCTTGAGTTTATATTGAAATATTGGCTCGAAGCCCTGTTCGGATTAATTCTGGCAGGGCTTTCGTTTTTAGTACGGCGGTTGTTTCAGGAGGTTAAAACAGCACGCAAATCCACAAGCGCAGTGCAGACGGGCATTAGGTGCATGCTCCGTGACCGTATCATCCACAGTTACGAGAACTACATACGCCTCGGCTACTGTCCGCTGGCTGTCAGGGAGAACACGGCGGAAATGCACGCGGCATACAAGGCGCTTGGCGGGAACGGAGCGGTAGACCATATCGTGGCGGAAATGAACGAACTACCAACTATCAAAAAGGAGGGTATTGGCAAATGACTAACAGGGAACTGGTAGCAGAAGTATTAAAGATGGCGGGGTTTCAAAACCCGGTCGAAAAGGAAAGCGGAGGCATTACTTATCACAAAGACCACTGGGGGTATGTGCTTGGCGGGCAAGGGGAGCTTTACACTGAAGAACTTGCAAAGAAATGGGCGAGCCAGAAACGTTCCGGTAAGACGTCAGTATAGCTCTCCGGCAAATGCGTTAGCTTGCCATTCCGGATCGCAATACGTTTTTAT
>CAZLRM010000210.1:0-3411 GCA_964561895.1 uncultured Christensenellaceae bacterium
TGACATAAAATATGTCTGTATGAGCGGTATGCCGCCCGCTTCAAACGCTTTGCGCACGAGCAGCTTGCCGATTTCGTCGCCTGAGTCGGTGGTCTCGATCAGTATCTTCTCGCCCTTCTTAAGCCTAATGGAATAATTAATGATGATGTCCGCCAGTTTTTCAAGCCTCGGGTCAGTCATATGTCCTCCTGTGATTGTTCAAAGTTGATCTTTTCATTGATAATATAAATCGGCCTTGCTTTGGCCTCGTCATATATCCTGCCCAGATACAGCCCGATGATACCCAGCGATACGAGCAGCAGCCCACACAGCGCGAACACCAGCGCGAACAGTATGTGCATGTATTCCCACACACCACACGCACAGAGCACGACCGCCGCAATCAGGTACGCTAACGAAAGCAGCATAAGTGCGATACCCAGCACCATAGGCAATTTCAGTGGTTTGTTGGAGAACGACGTAACGCCGTCGCCCGCCAATTTGAGCATCTTTTTCATTGAATACTTGGTCTTTCCCGCCGCGCGCTCATCGCGCACGTACTCCACCGGCTCCGCGGTAAATCCCGACCACGCCGCCATGCCGCGCAGGAAACGATTCTTTTCGGGCATTGCGTTAAGCGCATCGCATACCTTGCGGTCGATCAGGCGAAAATCGCCCGTGTTAGCCGGAATAAACTGCCCGCCCAGGGAGCGCAGTATACGGTAATAACCCCACGCGGTCAGCTTTTTGAACGCCGTCTCGCCCTTGCGTTTTATGCGCTGACCGTAAACGATATCCGCGCCCTCTTTCCATCGCTCCGCCATCTTTGGGATTACTTCGGGCGGGTCCTGCAAATCGCAGTCGATGATGATCACCGCCTGCCCGCTGCTTGCCGCCATGCCCGCGGAGACCGCCTCCTGATGGCCGAAGTTGCGCGAAAAGCTTATTACCTTGACGTTTTTGTCCTCTGCGGCAATTTCCTTCAATATCTTCAGCGTATCATCGCGTGAGCCGTCGTTGACGAATATAATCTCGTACTCCCCCAGCGTGTCCATCACGGCCTTGAGGCGCGGATACGAGAGGGGCAGCACTTCCTGTTCGTTGTATGCGGGAACCACTACGGAATATTTCATGGGCGTTTTCGCTCCTTGCCGTTTATCTGCTCCGATTATATACCAATACCGCCGCCAATTCAAAGATTTTATCCTTTCTCCGCTTTCTCATACGATGCAAAATATGACGCATATTGCCATTTCGATTTATTGATGCTAAAATAGTCATTAACAACTAATATCCGCCATAAATATCGATATTTCGTTATGGAGGCAGCATATGTTCCTCTTTGCGGCATGCTTTGACAAGATCACCGACCATCTGACTTTGCAGGGCAAATACCTCGCGCATATCAAGCGCGTATACCCCAACCTTTCGCAGAGGCTGATCAGCGTTACGGGCTGCGCGGCATATGTGGCGGGACGCGGCGGCGAGGGCATAGCGGCCGCGCTGCTGCCGCTGAAGCGCTTCGGCGAAACGGACGATGCGCTGCGGCTAGAATTTGGCAAAAGAAAGGTGCTGCTGATACAAAGCGGCCCGGTGGCCGAGAGCGTACTGCGCCTTGCGCGGCAGCAGGAGTTGCTCGATCCGGACGGGCATGCGCCGCTTCTTGTTTTTGCGGATCAGAGGGAGTTTGACGCCATATGCGAGGGCGCGAAGACGCTCACGGAGCTGGATGCGCTGATGGGGCAAGATGATAATAAAGCCGTTTGCATGCGCTTTGCGCCTATGAAAAATGTGAACTCCTCCTCGCAGGTATGGGATAATGCCGATGTGCTTTACCGCCTTGGCCGGGCGTGCAGCAAGCTTTCGACCACGTTGCTCATCAAATCGGGCGAAACGAAGAAGCTGCGCGACGCGGCGCAATACCGCGCGTACGCCGTGGCTTTTTTAAAGCGCGGCGCAGAGTTGGAGCAAAGCAGCGCGCGCTGCGCCACGGCGCTCGCGTACCGGCATTATTCCAACGTACACGAGCTCATGCGGCCGGGCGAGCGGCGGGATCAGGATTTGGAGAAAGAGATGGACCTTGCGAACGAGTGGCTCTCGCGCGCGTTGGAAATCTACCCACAGAGCGTAAAGAACAATTACCGCAAAGGCAAGCTCATCATCGAGAAGCAGGCGCCCTACCTGCTGTTTAGCAAGCACGCCTACAGCTCGGGCGAGGCCGCCGTGCTGCGCGAGATACGCGATATCGGCGAGGAGCACCTCGCCACCGCGATATCGCTCTATGAAGCCATGAAGGACGGGCCGGAGAAAGCGGCAAACGCGCGTGAGTACGCGAAAGCCTTGTTCGTGCGGGCAGCTACTACCTCGACGATGCGTATCTGCCCGTGCTGGAATACTACGCGCACCTGCTCATGAGCGGCGAAGGCAAAGCGGCGCTGCCCGAGATCACAAAGCTCAACATCGAAAGCGCGTGCGAACTGCTCGAAAAGTGCTTCGCCGCGGAATGCGATATGCCGCTTAAAGCCCTGAGCGTACCGAAGCTCGCGGAAGAAGCGATGGCGGGACACTGGACACGCTCTCCCGTAGAGAAGCTTTACCGCCTTGGCTGCACGCAGAGCGCGAGGGCGTTTATCGCGCTCGCCGAAGGGCGCGAGGAGGATCTGCAAAAAGCTGCTTTTGCAGCCGGAAAGCTGCTTTCCGATGCCAAAGCCGTCGCCGACGCCGCCAAAGACCGAAAGCGCAACACGTGGCATATCAGCGAAAAACTCGCTTGGGTCAGCATTTACCTCGGACGCTACGAGCACGCCGCCGGGCTGCTCGCGCGTTCGCGCACCGGGTACATCGTGGGTACGCGCGCGCTCGCGCAGATGCTCACGGGCAGGCAGGCCGACATGGAAAAAGCGCGCGAAGCGCTGAAATCCGCTGCGGCGGACAGGCATAACAAGGCCGCGGGGCTCTCGCGCGTGCTGCTCAGCTTTGCATGCAAACGCTGCGGTCAGGCAGCCCCCGCGCTGGGAGAGCTCTCGGGAAGGAATACACGGCTTGCGGAAATACTGGGCGTAGTCAAAACTGACGAAAAAGGCGTGAAAATTGGGTAAAATGCAGGAAATAGCGCTATGAACAGTTGACCCTGAAAAGAAGGTGTGATATATTCTTGATGGTGAAGATGAACACCAAGTACGATAAAAGGAGGAAATTACGTATGAAGATCAAAAACATCACCGAACCGGCGAAGTTCTTCGAGGTGCTCAAGGATTGCAAGGGCAAGATCGAACTCGTCACTTCCGAAGGTGACAGGCTGAATCTGAAATCGACGCTTTGCCAGTACATTATGCTCACGCAGATGTTCTCCGAGGCTAAGATCGACGAGCTCGAGTTGCTCGTTTCAGAGCCTGAAGATTTGAACCTCCTTCTTAACTATCTTGTAAGAGG
>CAZLRM010000211.1:0-3382 GCA_964561895.1 uncultured Christensenellaceae bacterium
GAAAAGGGCTTTAATGCACACCGCTTTGTTTTTAATTGCCTTGAGGAGCCCATTGACGTTCTTCGGCATGACCTTCTGTACTGTGTGAACTTCAAAGGCAGAAGGATACGTTTCTGGGCAGACGTTGAGAAATTCGCGGAAGAGCTTTCAGAAGTGTTTCCGTACGAAAAAGATAACATTCATCAATTTTACCGCGATATGCTGATGATGTACCAGCATGTGATGGTGGAATCGCCCAGCTATACCACAGCCGATGAAACCGATGACAGAACAGCGCTGAAAAGCATGATGAAGCACCCGGTTTCCTATATCCGTTTTCTAAGCTTCCTTAACAAGAGCGCAAAGAGCCTGTTGAAAAAGTATTTCACCGATCCGGAGATATTTAAGTTTTTTGACAAGCTGACGTCCACCTATTGCTATGCAAAGGTGGAAGAAGCTCCTGCGGTATTAGCGGCGGTGATGTTTGTCGATAACCATGTGGGCGGCAGCTATTATCCGGCCGGATCCACGCTGTTTGTTCCGGGGAAGCTGGAAAAGGTTATTGAAGAACACGGCGGCGACATGGTTCTGCAACGCGAAGCCGTATCCATCGTGTTCCAGGACGGCAAGCCGGCGGGCGTTAGACTGGACGACGGGCAGGTGCTTCTTGCTGCAGACATCATCTATTCCGGTACGGTCTGGAACCTTTACGGCAAGCTGATTGGCCATGATTATTCGACCCAACGGCGCAGGGAATGGGCGAAGAAGCAAGTGCCCACCTACCCCAGCGTCGTACTGTATGCCGTGGTAGATCAAAATGTCATTCCTGAGGACACAGCACCCATTGAGATGCTGGTAGGCAATCCGGATCGGCTCGATGAAAGCGAAGTAACCGCCTACATCCTCAGTATCGACGATAAAACGCTGTGCAAAGAGGGTGAGCACACCGTTGTGGCTATAGGCCCCACCTTTGAAAGCTGGGATTTGTCGGACAAGGCAGATTATCAGAGAAAGAAACTAAAGGAACAGGAACGCCTCATTAGCGTACTGGAAAAGAGGTTCCCCGGTTTTGAAAAGGCTGTGCGGTATGCCGAGGTGGCAACGCCAAAAACCATTGAACGGTATACAATGAAAAATGGCGGTGCAGTGGCAGGGCCTAAGCAGATGATAGGGCAGCACATGTTCCGCCGCCAGCACACACGTACAGAGTGGGATAACCTCTTTTGTTGCGGCGAGTCCACGGTTCTGGGAACAGGAACGCCCACAGTGACGACCTCCGGCCTTTCGGCCGCCAACGCCCTGCTCAAAAAGCTGGGAAAAGAGCCGTATGTCTATCACTCCAATATGAAAAACTTTGTCCGCATTGTTGAAAAGCCCTTTACAGCAGACCGGCTCTATGATGGCTGCGACGAAACATTACGGACAGTGATGTGCAAGGCCATGCGTTGCAGGCTGTGTGAGCATCCCGCTTGTTCGGCTGAAGTAGATATACGCGGCATCATGCGTCGTGTGGCTGTTGGGAATATTGCCGGTGCCAAAAAGTGCTGGCTTAAGAACCCGGTAAAGCCGGATTCGCTGGAACAGTTCGAGGCGGATTGTATATGTATGGCCGATAAAAATAAGGCAGTAGAAATTTGCGAGGTTATTGATTATTTGGGCGGGGTGAATCCGTGAGCAAAGAATATGACGCAATCGTGGTAGGCGGCGGGCTTGCAGGGCTAACAAGCGCGGCGTATCTCTGCTTGTATGGATACCGCACGCTGCTCTGTGAGAAATCCCATAAGACAGGCGGTCTGGTCAATACGTTTCAGTATCAGGGCTATTCTTTTGACGCCGGCATTCGTGCTTTTGAAAACTCCGGCATTTTATTCCCCATGCTCAAAAGCTTGGGACTGGAGCTGGAATTTACGGCAAATCCCGTATCCATAGGAATTGACGATCGATGGACAAGCCTGGGCGGACGGGATAGTCTAAAGAGCTACGCAAAGATGCTGACTATGATCTTTCCCAAGAACGTGCCGGATATCGACAAGATCATGCTGGAGATCCAAAAAGTGATGGATTATATGGATGTGTTGTACGGCATTGATAATCCACTCTTTCTTGAGAACATGAAAGATCCGAAACTGCTTAAAACACTGCTGCCATGGTTGCTTAAGTATCAGGTCAATATCCGCAAGGCAGGCCGTCTAAATCAGCCGGTCGTCAGTTACCTGAAACGGTTCACAAGCAGTCAGGCGCTTATAGACATGATCACGCAGCACTTTTTCAAAGATACGCCTGCTTTCTTTGCTCTGAGCTACTTTGGGCTGTATCTCGATTACCTCTATCCCAAAGGCGGTACCGGCGTTCTGGCTGGGACCGTGACCGATTTTATCGTGCGTTCAGGTGGTGAAATACTGACTGATACTGCAGTGGCCCGCGTGGATATACATAAAAAGCAGCTGTATACATCAAACGGAGATTGTTACAACTATAAAAAGTTGGTCTGGGCGGCGGATCAAAAAGCGCTTTATAAGGCTGTAGATGCGCATACGCCGCAGGCAGGCAGCCAACGGGCTGCGGTTGATAAGGGCAGAGGCGGGGATTCGATACTCTCTCTTTTTATGTGCGTTAATCTGGACAGGGAGTATTTTGCAGACAGGCGCGGAATGCATGCGTTCTATACGCCCTCGGTGGCAGGCCTTACTTCGCTGACAGACTGGAATGAAGCCACAGATGCTGACGGCGAGCTCTATGAATGGATCGGGCAGTACCTTGAACGCACGACTTATGAGATCTCCTGCCCTGCCCTAAGGGATGCTGCGCTTGCGCCGGAAGGGAAAACCGGCGTCATTGTAAGCACGCTGATGGATTACCGCCTTGTCCGGCATATATCGGAAACTGGCGGTTATGACCGATTTAAAGAATATTGCACGAGGAAGGTTACCGAGGTACTCGAGGCATCCGTATTCCCCGGCATATCGGGGAATGTTGAATTCGTGCTTTGCTCTACGCCGCTTACAATAGAACGAGAAACAGGAAACGCACACGGTGCCATTACCGGCTGGGCGTTTACCAACGACATACTACCGGCGGAAAGCCGTTTCAGAAAGATTACAAACGCCATTAACACGCCCTTCGATGACATTTACCAATGCGGACAATGGACCTTTAGCCCGTCCGGATTGCCGGTATCCATATTGACCGGAAAACTTGCTGCAGATGCGATTCGCAAGAAGATGAAAGGAGCCGGCACATGACGGGCATTCTTATTGAGTTATCGATAGTGTTGGCGGGTCTGGCAGTTACGGCTGTCCTTTTTTATCGTTTTCCGACGTTGCCTGCGGGGGAGGACCCCGCAGCGGACTATCCGTCCGTTTCTGTGATCATTCCGGCGCGAAACGAAGAAGTGAATTTACCT
>CAZLRM010000212.1:0-3371 GCA_964561895.1 uncultured Christensenellaceae bacterium
TCGTATGCGCATGAGCAGGTATTTTATTTAGGTCAAGCGTTACAGATTTTTCTCCGACCGCTGCCCCAACTGTGCCGAAATCAGCATCACCCTCCTTATAGCCAACAAGCGCTAAGCCCTCCACAGCTTCCCATGTGCCAAATCCCAGTATGTCGTGCGGGTTGCGAGGGTCTGTAAAGCTTATGTATGTCTTTCCGACAGCGTATATCTCGTTTTGAAACAAATCGTCTTTAACTGCGGTGATTAGCCCTTTCAGTGGGTTGCCGCATATTTCGTTGCCATCACGCTCGTCGGTGATATCGTCCGCCGTGATCTCTGTCGCGCCTGCGGCCACTGCGATCCACGCGAGGCTGATCTCGTACACCTCGTCCGCGCGTTCCAGTGCCGGAGGCTCCGGCTCTGCCGTGGGAGTGCCTGGCTTAATATAGGCATATACGCGCAATGCAGCGGGGTCTTTGCGCACCACCACGCGGTAGCTGCGCGGATTCTCTGCGTCCGCGTCAGGAACGGTGAGCTGCAGCGACCCCGTGCCGTTATCGCGCAGCCGGTACGGGTACCCGTCTACGAGCGCGCTGCCGAAGCCCACTTCCAGCGTCATGCCTCCGCCCGGCGTCACCTGCAGGTTGCTGCCCAGCGCCCATACGCCGGAGGACAGAAAGCGGCGGCCATACTCCGCAAGCGGGTCGGCCTCGAAGCGTTTGTCCGACATCGATCCAATAAAAAAACGGCCCTCCTCGAGCGCCATGGCGATCACCTCCGGTTGTTATACGAGCATCCAGTCCTCGGCCAGCAGGTCGGTTTGGCTGGCCAGCCACGGAACAAGCTTATAATCTGCCGTTTTCATTTCGACGTAAGGAAGGTTCTCATAACCCATGTCAGGCTTCAGATTGTCGCCACCCGGCACGACGATGCGCAGCCACATGCCCTTACCGTTCCATCCCGCCCGGGCAACACGTTTGTTTGCCTTCATTGCCTCAATGGCATGGCCGAATGTCATTCCGTCTGTGGGTCGATACGCTTTCTCAAAGGCATCCTTCGGCGACCAGGACTTGTATCCGTCCTCGTATTCAACCAGATATCCGTCCTCATTGCCCGGCTTGATTTTCCGGCCAAGCAATTCCTCCGCATCAACCAGATTCATAGCTGTCGCTATAACAGCTTTTATTCCAATATACCGTTTCATTTATTAATCCTCCTTTTTAAAATAAGCTTTAAAGCCTCTTCAAACCCCCTTAAAACACCCTCCTTATCATCCTAAAATATAAGCCTGTACGAGATCATAATCCGTTTCGTCGCAGACGCCATCGCGGTTGACATCGCCAAGTTGCAGCGGGTTTCCGGTAAGCAATTGCAGCCCTTGATAGTGATACCGAATAAGCGTATAATCCGATATAGTGACCGCGCCGTCCATATTGACGTCGCCGAGTATGCCAAACGGCACGGGTTTGTTGATAGGGCCTTGAACCGTTGCCATCCATATTCCATCAACCGTTCTATTGATAGCTCCTTCTACGGCGGCAATAAGAAAACTCCGCACAAAATTCGTAGTTGAACCTTCAGACGGCACTATTTTCATGCCGTAGTAATCTCCTACTGCCATTTAAATCACCCCACATATCTATACATATCTGCAATACAACGTTCCCTTCGGGTAAGTTCCTGCCGGCGGTGATGCAGCAGTACCAAACACGATCGGCGCAAGCGCAACGGCGGTGCACCCCGACACGTTTAATTTAAGCTGATTATTCGCCGCATCGTAAGTGATGGTGTCTCCGTTATCCAGCGTGATCGTTTGCACGGTGCCGAGCTTAGCCGTACCTACCGACCCGTCAGCTAAATTTGATGCGCCCACCGCCCCAGCCGCAGTTGATAGCTTTGCGGCCAGCGCTGCCACCAGATCGGTTATCTCCGTTTGTGCGTGGGTATGGGTTGATGCGGCTTTCCCGGCCAAAGCCGTAGTGGTTGCCGCCGCGTCTGCTTTCGCTGCCAGCGCGGCCACCAGTCCCGTAATAGTGCTCATTGCCTGCTCGTGGGTGATACCCGCTTTGCCTGCCACCTCGGTGACCAGCGCGTCCAGCCGGTCGCGCGTCGCCCTGTTCTCGCACAGGCCGCATACGTCGTTGTCCTCACGCTCGTCGATAATCATATCAGCGGTGATGCTTAGAGTGCCTGGCGCAACCGGCCAGCGCGCCAGCGAGATATCATGGATATTGCCTTCGCGGGTCAGTGCGGGCGGCGCAGGGCTGGCCGCGGGCGTGCCCGGCAGGTAAACGGCCACGATGCTGGCCGTCGCCGCGCCCTTGTCCCGGCGCAGTACGATGCGGTCGATGCGTGTAAGCGATGCATGTGCGGCGGGCACCGCTTTTGTTAAATTCGCGCCACTATCGCTCGTCAACTTATAGAGCGTACCCTGCACCACCGCGTAGCCGTCTTTGATTTTAACCTGCATGCCGCTGTCATCCGCATACACCTGCAGGTTATCGCCCAGCTCCGGCACGCCGTCGAAAAAGTATGCCCGGTGGAACTCCGCGAACTCATCTGCCTGATACTCATTGCCCTTGGATTCGTCATAATCCCAAAACCGGCTTTCTTCCAATGCCATATTACCTCACCGCTCCTATCTTTCGTATTTCATCATAAATAAAGTTACGCTGGCGCTTTCCAAACGTCGGTACCGCCCTGATCTTCCCGCGTTCGTAGATCTCTTTGACCTCTGTGATCTGCACATCCAGCTCCACACCGAAGTCCTCGGATTTCAGCGTCACGAAGTCGCCCAAATCCCAGTCATCCGGGTACTGGTACGGCCCGTTCGGCACGGTGTCACCCGTCAGTGTCTGCACAACGGCATACTCTTTGAGTCGCCGCTTGCCCTCGTAGATCAGGTCGTCGATGTTGTCGATGCTGCCGCAGTCGATGAATATTTCGCGCCGATCGTACCCGGTCTTGATCTCGTCGTCCGCGTAGATCACCTGTATCAGCCGCGCCTCATCCTCGCCCGCGCCGCCCAGGTACGCGGTGTTATAGTAGGCACCTTTATCCTCGCCGTACTTCAGCGTCGCGATGTTGCTCCACGCGGTGGAAAACACCACAGGGTGGTCGCTGGCTGCCGTGTGATCGCGGCCATGCAGCGTATCGAAAACATACTGATCGTTATCTGGATCGATGTAAACTTCGTATCCCACGCCGTACATTTCACCGATGCTCTTATACAGGTCGGAGAGATGCGCGAACCGGCTTGACCACCGCATGGCCGTGCCTCGTGCCTGATCCGCCGCGACCGCGATGGTATCCAGCGCCCGGTTGGTATCCTCCGGGCTCAGCATATGCCGGGCGGCAAAATGCTTCATCACCGTCTCGACCGCCGCGTCCGG
>CAZLRM010000213.1:0-3355 GCA_964561895.1 uncultured Christensenellaceae bacterium
ACCGTTCCTTTATATTCCGCCGGGGCGGCCTCCGCAACCAGCGCGCGCTCCGCGCCGCCCATGAGCCCTGTAAACGCGCCGTACAGCACAAAAAGCAGTATGGCTGCAATTTTATTGCCCAGCAGCGCAAAGCCCAGATACACAATACCGTATACGATATAACCTGAAACGAGCACGCGACCGCGCCCGATTTTATCCGAAAGCCTGCCAAACGGTATGGACAGCGCCGAAGCCGAAACGTTGAACACGAAGTACAGCAGCACCGCCTCCACAGCCGTAAAGCCCGTCTCGCGCGCTTTCAGAAGCAAAAACGCGTTGGACGAGTTGCCGAGGCAGAATAAAAACACGACGCCAAGGTACAGTTTAGTGCGCCTACCCAGCTTCACGCCTTTAAGCGAAAACCCCTCGCGCGGAGCCAGCGCGCACCTGTTTTCGCGTACCGCAAATATGATCATAATGCCGATACCCGCAGGAATCAGCGACCACGCAAACGCGGATTTATAGCCTAAGCCTTGCGAAAGGAACATGAAAGCAAGCAAAGCGCCTGCCGCGCTGCCCGCCATGTCGAGCATTTTATGCAGGCCGTACGCGCCCCCCAGCTTTCTGTCATCGCAGGACTGCGCGACGAGCGCGTCGCGCGGCGCGGTGCGGATGCCCTTGCCCGTACGGTCGATCACGCGCGCGGCCAGCACCCCGCCCCACGACCCGGCGATAAGCAGCAATACTTTATATATCGCCGCGGCGGAATAACCCGCAAACACGAGCTTCTTCTTACTTTGGCGCACGTCGCCGATGTAGCCGCTGAACACCTTAAGCAGCGACGCAATGCTTTCCGCAATACCTTCGATCACGCCTACAATGGCAGGCGTCGCGCCAAGCGCGGTGGTTAAATACAGCGGGATCAGCGGGTACACCATCTCGGTGCTCATATCGATGAACAGGCTCACAAGCCCTATCGTCACGATATTGGATATCACTTTTGACCTTTTTTCCACGCCGGCCTCCGCAAATGTTATACAGAATACGATACCAATCTATCATCGGAGACTGTGAATTTCAACTTTTAATAATCAGTTTTGGTTAATCAGTTGGCAGAATGAAGGGGCGGCTGTATCAATCGCAGCTGCCCCCGTTTTTATCCCCATATTACCGTGTGCAGTGCTGCCCCGCAAGGATTGCGTCAATGCAGCGCACATACTCCGCACCGCGCTCAAAGCGCACCTCTGCCGCGCGGGCGCACGTATAAAACGTGTTCTTCACGCGGCGCGAGGCAAACAGCGCAGGTATGATGGCGGCTTCCGCCGCTGCCGAAACCATAAGGCACAACGCGTTTTCGGGCAGTGCTGTAATGCTGATGGCAAGTGCCAGCACCGCCGCAGCGATATACACAGCGCGGAACGCCATGCAGCGCATGTAAAACATCAGCAAGCACAGCGCGGCCGATAAAACGAACAGTATTATGAGCATCGCGTCTGAACGAACCGCCAGCAGGAAAACGATGCATGCCGCCATACGCGCCTGAAAGAGTATCAGCCAGCCGCCGAACCCTTCCAGGCGGCGAATATTGATCGGACTTTCCATAATTAAACCTCTCCTTTTTCTGTAACCGGAGCGTTTTTCCCTCCGGCAAACCCATGCACCGCTGCAAAAAATTCATATTTGCGGTGCAAATAACTTAACCTCCGAAATTTATGCCTTTTCGGAATCCCCATTGCTGCCGTCGTTTGTTTTCAGTAACCTATGCCCTTGCCGAGGGCGTCCCCATCCAAAGCTTGCCGATCAAACCGGTACCCTCCTTAATCAGCAGATTTCATTATACTGCCGCTCCGGCGCTGTGCGCACCCGCGACACCATGCTTTCCGCCTTGTTACACGCTCATGCGCTTACGGGTTTTCCACCTCGTATACTTCCTTGATTGCATCCTTGTTGCGAATTACGAACACATATACGCACAGAAGGCCCACCGCGCCGAATATCAGCGCGACCGCCGGATAATCGAGCAATTCCCCCAGCGCACCCGCGATCAGCCCCACCGCCATTTCGCCTGCCGAGATCATTACCATAAACAGCGCTTCCACGCGCGCGCGCACCTTCGAAGGCAGGCGCTTCTGTACCGCGGCTTCGCGCAGCGTCATGCTGTTGACGCCGAGGAAGCCCACGATGAAGCGCAGCACCACCATAATCGGATACGCGAGCAGCAGTATCGTTCCATCCACAATGTTGTAGGCGATATACACGCGTTCGGTGATCTTATAACGCATCTTCGGCGGTATCTTCACGATGTAGTGCAGCAGCCCGCCCGCCATGCGTCCCAAGGTCTCCGCGCTCTGCAGAAACGAGAACATCGCTGTGGTCACGCCGCCGATACCGCTCTGAAAATACGCCACATTCATGAGGTAGCTACCGTTGCCGCACGCGATCGACGTGGTCATATACGTGTAGATGCTGCGAACGCCCTTCTCGTTTTTGAGGTATCGTATGCCGCCCAGCATATCGCTGCAGTAGGCTTTGAGGCTGAAGCGTTTTTTCTCGCGCCCCTCCATACGGTCTGCGGTGATGAAACGCTCGAATGAGGACGCAACCAGCAGCAATACTCCCTCCGCGATGAAGATGTACTCGATGCCCCATGTCGTATAGACGATCGCGGCAACGGGCGTGATCACCGTCATCGCCGTGGGATAGATCAGCGAGGACACCGAGTACCCCTTCTGCGTGAAGCCAACCGGGATCAGCTCGGGGTATAGCGATCCGTACGCCTGCTGGTATATCGTGCTCGTACTGCCTGTAACCAGCCCGAAAAGCATATACATCGGGTACGAAAAGCTGCTGTTCACGAGGTACGCCGCAAAGGCGAGGTATACGATGCCGTTGATGGCGTCGATCCATACGATCATTTTCTGACGGCAATGGCTGTCTACAAACGGCGCCGATATCACCGGCAGCACCATCGAGGGTATCATCATCACCGCGGCAAAAACGCCCGTCAGCCATGTCGAGTTTGTATTGTCGAATACTACAAGGCTTAAGGCAAAGCCCATGGCGGTACCGCCAATCGCGCTGATGATGGTCCCCAGTGTAATCAGCGTAAAATCTTTTGTCCAAAGCGTATTTTTCATATCATCAAAAAAGCCAGCCGCATATTACTGCGGGCTGGCTTATCACTCCCTGTTAATATGTCGTAATCATCATGTATTCAATTCTGTCAGCGGATAAAAGGGCATAGCTATCCCCGTAATATGCTGTGCAACGGAAAAATCGGAGTACGCGCTGCAAAGCAATGCCCAATTTATGCTGTTTTGATTGCCTTTGTTGTTAATCACTTTGCCACGGCCTCCTTTCAAATATTATGTCAAAC
>CAZLRM010000214.1:0-3347 GCA_964561895.1 uncultured Christensenellaceae bacterium
GCGCGACGATGCCGTCCAGCTCTCCCGCGCGGTAAGCTTTCATCATGTTGACCGCCGCGTGATAGGCAGTATCGCCTTCGGTTGTGATGCTGCAGACTGTCTGAATATCAGGATACGCAAATAGCGCGCGCCGCAAGCCCGACGAGCGCAGAATATTTGATTCGTCGCCCACCGCTCCGGTGATCTCGCCGATGTTACCCCGGGCTTCACCGTATTTTTCGGTCAGCTTATCCGCAATGGAAAGCCCCGTTAATATTCCTATCAAGTAATCGTCGCGCTCAAAGGAGCAAACATAGCTGCCCTGCCCGGGCGTACCCGCACGGCAGTCCATCGTGATATAGGGGATGCCGTTTTGTTCGCACAGAGAACCGATGGCGCTAATATCACCGTCCGCAGACAGTATTAGAAAATCGACACCCGAATTCGCGAATGTTTGCGCAGCGCTCAATTGCTCCGCTTCGCCCGCTGCGGGCGTCAGAGTGAACTCAAGCCCGAAAGAATCCGTATACCGGCCACATAAGCCATTCAGCGTATTGTACCGTGCGGTATCAAAGGACGGGCCGACGACGATGCCGATGCGGTATTTGCCCGCAGGCTGAACGCCGACCGTATGGAGCCCCGGCGCAAAGTAAGCGGGGATGTCCGTCGGTGTAACAGGATCGGGTATCGGCGTGGGCGTCGGGGCGGGTGCGGGCGCAGCGGTAATTACAGGCGTCTTTACGGGCTCGGTCTCAGCGGTGCATCCTGCAAGCCCGGCCAGTATTAAAAAGGCGATCAACATGGCGATACTGCGTTTCATTCGCTTCTCCTCAAGCAGCAGTGTTTGGATAATGGTACCATACAAACCGTGTGGTTGCAACCAACGGCTTTGGGACGGGCGATTACGGCGGATATAACGTTTTGGATATCCTAAGCGCTCTGTGCTATAATACGATTTATCAAGCAAAGCGAGGCTTCCGATACCACAAGGCGAGGTAAATTCAGTGGCTGGTCGGGGCGGCAAAACGGGGGACATCATGAAAGCGGAAATCATATGCGTCGGCACGGAACTGCTGCTCGGCGACATCGTCAACACCAACGCGGCATACCTTGCGAAGGAGCTCGCGATGCTGGGCATCGACATATACCACCAGTCTGTGGTGGGGGATAACGCAGAGAGGCTCAAAAAAAGCCTTGCGCTGTCGCTCTCGCGCAGCGACATGGTAATCACCACGGGCGGGCTCGGGCCGACCTGCGATGACCTGACGAAACAGGCGACGGCGGATTATTTTGGCCTGGAGATGGAATTGCACGCGCCCTCAATGGACAAGATCAACGCGCTCGCGGCATCGCGGAGGCAGGCGCTGACGCCTAACAATTATCTGCAGGCGCGCGTGCCCGCAGGTGCGGAGGTATTTTTCAACGACGAGGGCTTTGCACCCGGCATTGCGGTAGAGCAAGGCGGCAAGATCGTTATCATGCTGCCGGGGCCGCCAGGGGAGATGGAACCTATGTTTAAACGCCGCGTTGCGCCGTACCTGATGAAAAAGATTCATGCGACGATACTGTCGCATACGCTGTTCATATTCGGTATGGGCGAATCGCAGGTTGAGGATATACTGCACGATATGATGGTAAGGAATACGAATCCCACGATCGCGCCTTATGCGAAGAAGGGCGAGGTGCAGGTGCGCGTGAGCGCCAAGGCGCAGGACGCGAAAGACGCAGAGGCGATGATTCTTCCCGTGGCAGAGCAGATCAAACAAAAATTGGGCGATGTGGTGTACGGCATGGACTCAGGCAGCCTGCAAAACGCTGTTGTGAATCTGCTGAAGGAGAAGACGCTGACCGTGGCTACGGCGGAAAGCTGCACGGGTGGCGGCGTATCGCGCGCGCTCACCGATATCCCGGGCGCGTCTGCGGTATTTGGGTGCGGTATTTGCGCATATGCCAATGATATTAAGACAAAGTTGCTGGGCGTGAAGAGAGAAACGCTGGAAGTGAATGGCGCGGTATCGGAGCAAACTGCGCGCGAAATGGCGGCGGGAGTACGCGTACTGTCGGGTGCGGATATCGGCATTGCCGTAACGGGCATCGCGGGGCCGGAAGGCGGCACGCCGGACAAGCCTGTGGGGCTGGTTTATATCGCGGCGGACAGCGAGGCATACAAAGAGGTGAAGGAGCTTCTGCTGTCGCGCGGGCACAAAAACGAGCGCGAATCCATACGTACCTTTGCGGTAATGCACGCGCTCAATATGATACGGGCTGCCGCGCTGAAAGCGCAGATACCCTGCGGGCAGATTAACTCATGATGAGCAAAGGGGCTGCGTGACGCAACCCCTTCTGAGCGCTGACAAACTTCGTTTGCCAGCGGTTTTTATGTGTATTACCTATCTTTTGTATTGCCTTTCTCAAGGGCATTGGTCTGCCACTGGCAGTCCAATGTATCGAAAGGCATGTTTCTGCCCGGAAGTATACAACTATATCTTTGCGTGTATCCATGCAGGCGAATTTTGTCTTCAACCTAACGGAGCTGCATGCGGCAGCCTCGTTTACATTGCGTTATTGCTTTGTGCCGCACTTACCGCAGAATGCCGCGCCAACAGGAAGCTCGGCACCGCAGTTGATGCACGCGTTGACGGCGGGCGCAGCGGGGGCGGGCTCGGCCTGAACCGGATCGGGTTGGGGAGCAGCCGGAGGCGCGTATTGCGGCGCAGCCGGGGGCGTGTATTGTGCCGGGCCGGGGTTGGGCGCCGCGCACTGCGGGCAGAAGGACGCGTTAAAGGGTATGATACCGCCGCATCTCGGGCAGGGGATGCCGGCGGGTTTTGACGCAGCCGCGCGCATAGCGCTGAACTTTTCGGACTTTATGAATACAATGACTGCGATCGCGCCAAAGGCGAGGAAGTAGAACAGAGGGTCAAATGTGAATACAGGCACACCAAATGTAAATGCCCCTGCAACCCAAAGTATCCAGGCAACCAAACTTAAGAACGCGATGGAAATGCTCGCGATCACAAGTGTCATCATATCGTCCTGGATAATCGTAAGCAGCAATCCCGCGAGCATCAATACTGTGCCGATGCAGATAAAAAAGCTAGATATAGACAGCACGAACGAGCCCAACACGAAAAACAACCCGCCCACGGCAAACACAGGGATATACATCGATAAAAGAAACTTTAAAACCGGAACGCTTTCAAAGTATTCATTCGCCGCCGCGATAAATTTTTTATACGGGGACATGGATAAACCTCCTTTGAATAATGAAATGCGTAATGAATCTATCAATAATATATTACATCATTTTGCGTGGTATTCGCAAGGCGTTAAATAAAAAAAGGTATAATCAGAGAAAAAAAGCGGTT
>CAZLRM010000215.1:0-3333 GCA_964561895.1 uncultured Christensenellaceae bacterium
CATCCGAGCACCCAGCCGTAGTCCGCCATCTCCCTGATCTGTTCCCATGTCATTGTAAATTTCCTGCTCTCGTCCTGATAGATAGGAGCAATATATGATGTGCCGCGGATGCCGTACTCCTTGAGTACCGGCCACGCGAGCTCATAATCCGACAGGCAGCCATCGTCGAACGTAAAAGCGATCACCGCTCCATCAGGTTGCGGGCTTTCGGTCTCATGCGTATTTTTAATCACAACAAGATTGACTTTCGACACTTCAGCGTCGGTATTTTCATTTTCAGGCGGTGTGTTCAGGGTAAAGGCGGGTATCCCGGCAGCTACATTCTCACCGGGATCCGGGGCATCCATACTGCCGCTATCGATTAAAATAGCCGCGCAAGCTGCCAGACATATCATGCAAATCGCTACGACAACCTTTTTGTTCATCATGATTCTATTGTTATGAGGAAAAGCGAGCGTTTATCCTCGTGGCATTAAGTCCCGACCATCAATGCCCCTTATGCTTTTCCTTTTTCTTTTGCACTTAACACCATTTCGGTTTTACGCATTAAAAAATCCCTACTGTTCATATATCAAACAGAAGAGACGGGACAAAAGGCACAAAGCCTTAAGGTTGCCGGCACTTTAAAAGTGCGTGCGAACTACTATAACTGCAACGTATTTTGATCTCTCCAAAGGATTATGTCAAACGCTGCCTGCCGGTTTAAACGGTAATCCGGGATAGCGTCTGGCCGATACTGGCCTCAATGCGCAGATTCGTACGCCGATCAAACGGCGTAGCCGATTTGTTGATCAACACGAGACGGCTGCCAGAGTAGTAGTCAATGAGCCCTGCCGCGGGATATACCGCGAGCGAGGTGCCGCCAACGATCAGCATATCCGCCCCGGATATCGCCTTGATTGCCGCGTCCATCACATCCGCATCCAGCGGTTCCTCGTAGAGCACCACGTCCGGCCTCACGATACCGCCGCATTCACAGCGCGGCACGCCGCTGCTTTGCTGCACAAAAGACAGATCGTATCTGCGCAGGCACTTCATGCAGTAGTTGCGGTGCACGCTGCCGTGCAGCTCCAGCACGCTCCGGCTGCCCGCCGCTTGGTGCAGCCCGTCGATGTTTTGCGTGACCACCGCGCAAAGCTTACCCGTGCGTTCCATCTCCGCAAGTTTAACATGCGCGGCGTTGGGCACGGCACCCGGGCAAAGCAGCTTGTCGCGGTAAAACGTAAAAAACTCGTCCGGATGCGCCATAAAAAAGGAATGGCTCAACATGGTCTCGGGCGGGTATTTGTACCGCTGGCGATAGAGCCCATCCTCGCTGCGGAAGTCCTTAAGCCCGCTCTCGGTCGAAACGCCCGCGCCACCGAAGAATACGATACTCTCGCTTTTGTCAATCATTGCCTGCAAAGCTTCGATGCTCATTTTCATCACCCCGCGATATCATACCACTAATGATGGAAAATAAAAACCT
The DNA here is from genome assembly GCA_964561895.1 of uncultured Christensenellaceae bacterium. Classification (GTDB taxonomy): domain Bacteria; phylum Bacillota; class Clostridia; order Christensenellales; family SZUA-584; genus JAEWCC01. The sequence goes on from CAZLRM010000215.1 coordinate 1,469, forward strand.
TCACTGCCAATGCCAGCAATGAAGGTCAGCGCGCGTTATCCTTCCGTCTTTCTGGTTATCTGTTCTGGTTATTCTGGTTGTTACGGTTCTGTCTGTTGTTATCGTTCTGCTTATTCCGGTTTTTTTGATCATTGCGGTTTTTTTGGTTGTTATCGCAGTTGTTATCGTTCTGGTTATTCCGCTGGTCCCGGTTCCGATTATCGTCCATCTCGATTCTCCTTTCTGGATTTCTATCGTTATTATTTACATGGCATGGGGAACAATATTCTTAAAACGATATCCGGGCAGGGCGATTTGATGCTGATCAAAAACGGAAAAATCATGACGATGACCAACCTGAGGCTTGATTCAGGCTGCATCCTAACAGATAAAGACAAGATAAAAAAAATCGCGCAAACCATTGATGAAAGGGAGAACGCAGACTGCGTCATCATCGACGCAAACGGCGGCTGGGTGATGCCGGGGCTCATCGACGCGCACTGCCACATCGGCATCCAGGAGGAAGGCGTGGGCAGCGTGGGTAACGACAGCAACGAGACCGCAAAACCCATTACCCCGCATATCCGGGCGCTCGACGCGGTCAATCCTATGGACAAGGCGTTTCACGGCGCGATTAAAGCAGGCATCACCTCCGTAATGGTGGGCCCGGGCAGCGCCAACGTCGTGGGCGGGCAGTTTGCCTTCATCAAAACGCACGGACGATGCATCGACGAAATGATGGTGCTTGCACCCGCCGCAATGAAAGTGGCACTGGGAGAAAACCCGAAAAGCAATTACGGCGATAACCATATGATGCCCTCCACGCGCATGTCCGTCGGCGCGATGCTGCGCGAGGAACTGCGCGAAGCGCGGGATTACGCGCAAAGCAAGGAAAAGGGAAGCGAGAACTTCAGCGAAGACTTTACACGCGAATGCTGGCTGCCGGTATTTAACGGCGATATACCGCTCAAAGCGCACGTGCACCGCGCGGATGATATCTTAACGGCAATACGGATCGCAAAGGAGTTTGGGCTTAAAATGACGCTGGACCACTGCACGGAAGGCCACCTTATCGCGGATAAGATCAGGGAATCGGGATACCCCGCGATCGTCGGGCCCAGCCTTGCGTCCCGCAACAAGATTGAGATACAGTACATGGATTTTAAAACGTCCGGCGTGCTGCACAAAGCGGGCGTCAAGGTCGCCATCATGACGGATCATCCCGTTTCTCTCATACAGTCGCTGCCCGTCTGCGCCGGGCTGGCGGCCAAGGAGGGGCTTGGTATCGACGAGGCGCTCAAGGCCATCACGATCAATGCTGCCCAGATATGCAATACCGCCTCACGTGTGGGAAGCCTTGAAGCCGGGAAGGACGCCGATATCGCTGTATTTGACGGCAATCCCCTTAAGGTCTTCACGCACTGCCTGTATACCATCATCAACGGCGAGGTGGTTTATAAAGCGGAGGCGAATGAAATGGATTAAGGCGGCAATAACCTTACCCCTCTATCGCGGCACCTCTGGTCAGCGCTCCGCCCGCGAAGCGTTTTTATTCATGTAGCCGCCCACGATATACAAAACAGGCATGACAAGCATGATCAGGCCCCAGACGGTAAACGAAGATATCAGGCTGATCAGTGTCAGCGCGGAAAGTATAATGCCGATGACGATGAAGAACGACGATTTTGAGGGTTCGTCCGCATACTTAACCCCGAGTATGCCTATGATCAGATCGACAGCCGCCGGTATGAGAAATGCCACAAACAGCAGACCGCCGATCCATGTGCCAAGCGTTCCGAGCATGCCTTCCACCAGTGTGGTGAGCCCCGCACCGAAGAACAGCGATAACAGCATCATCAGCGCAAATAAGCCGCCGAATACAATGT
>CAZLRM010000216.1:0-3325 GCA_964561895.1 uncultured Christensenellaceae bacterium
TCTTTACCCGTGACTCCCTTGTCCGTAAGGTCCACCAGCATCAGGTGGTTATCCGTACCGCCCGAAACAAGGCGGATGCCATGCGCCATGAGCGATTCAGAGAGCGCCTTTGCGTTGGCGACAATGCGGCTTTGATATGCCTTGAACTCCTCCGTCGCGGCTTCCAGGAAGCATACTGCCTTGGCGGCGATGACATGCATCAGCGGCCCGCCCTGCGTACCGGGGAATATCGCTTTATTGATTGCCGCGCCATACTGCTCGCGGCACAGTATCATGCCGCCGCGCGGCCCGCGCAGCGTCTTGTGCGTCGTCGTGGTCACGAAGTCGGCATACGGCACAGGGCTTTCGTGCAGCCCTGCCGCAACAAGCCCCGCGATATGCGCCATGTCCACCATCAGCAGCGCACCCGCTTCGTCCGCAATCTCGCGGAACCTTTTGAAATCGATCGCGCGCGGGTATGCGCTCGCACCCGCGACGATCATCTTAGGTCTATGCTCCAGCGCGAGGCTGCGCAGCTCGTCGTAGTCGATGCGCTCCGTATCCTTGCGCACGCCATAGGGCACGATCTTAAAGTACTTGCCCGAAATATTCACCGGGCTGCCGTGCGAAAGATGCCCGCCATGTGCGAGATTCATGCCGAGTATGGTATCACCCGGGCTCAGCATGGCAAAATAAACGGCGGTGTTGGCCTGCGCGCCCGAATGCGGCTGCACGTTGGCACAATCCGCTCCGAACAGCGCCTTGGCGCGCTCAATGGCGAGCGTCTCCACGACATCCACGTACTCGCAGCCGCCATAATACCGCTTGCCGGGATACCCTTCCGCGTATTTGTTAGTCAGGTGGGAGCCCATCGCGTTCATCACCGCTTCCGAAACAAAGTTTTCGGACGCGATCAGTTCGATGTTGTTTTGCTGGCGGGAGAGTTCATCCATCATCGCGGCGTATACCGCCTCGTCAACCGCCTTAACCTTTGAAAAATCCAGCATAATATGATCCCCTTTACTCCTGCGCTTCCTCCATATAGGCCTGCCGCGCCGCTTTTTGTTCCGCAATCTTTTTTGAATGGCCTTTGCCGCGCGCAATTTCCTCTCCGCTGATCAGAAGCTTCACATAAAATGTACGGTCGTGCGGCGGGCCGTCTTCTTTATATACGATGTAGTGGATATCGGTGACGCCCTTTTTGTGGTAGCGCTCCTGCAGCCGCGTTTTATAATCGCGCATGCCGCCGCCCGAAAGCACGTCATTAATGCGTTCATCCAGTATCCGTTTTACCAGCTTCTTGGCTTCCTCAATGCCGCCGTCCAGATATACCGCGCCCAATACGGCTTCCACCACGTCAGCCAATATCGAAGGTTTTTCCGTCCCGCCGGAGCTACGCTCCCCTTTGCCGAGTATCAGGTATTCGGAAAAACCCAAAGACCTTGCCGCTTCGGCCAATGAAACCTCGCTCACGAGTGCAGCACGGCTTTTGGTCAACTGCCCTTCGGTAAACTCAGGTTTCTGCGAAAAAACGATTTCGCTGACCGAAAGCTCCAATACCGCATCGCCTAAAAACTCGAGACGCTCGTAATTCTTTCCCGTGTCCGCCGAAGCGTGCATAAACGCCTGCTCCAAAAGCGCTTTATCGGAAAATGTGTAGGCGATACGGTTTTCAAGCCTGGAAAAATCGATGTGATCCATTCCCATATAAAGCAACAAGGCAGACGCACAACACGTAATCGCTGCCTTGCCAAGCCCCATTCTTGCGGGTGGCGCTCACGGCTTCAAATCGTGTTTTGCCCTGCCCCGGTTCGCTTTAAAATCCTCCAACGTTCTTTTCGATGTAGGTGACAACATCCTTGACGGTGACCACTTTGGGCAGTTCGTCATCCGGGATATCGAGGTCGAACTCCTGCTCAAGATCCATGATGAGTTCAACGATCGCGAGGGAATCCGCCTTCAAGTCCTCCACGAGATCGGAATCCATCGTAATGATATCCTCATCAATCTCCAGCTGATCCGACAAAATCTTTCTCACTTTTTCAAATACCATCGTGTGCCTCCTGTAATCAATCGTTTTCATCATCCAAAGCAAACTTTACAATTTCCTGTTTTATCACACCCACGACATCGCCGCCGACAAATCCGGCTGCCTGCCGCAATGTACTCCTGATGGCCTTGGCGTTGGAGCTGCCATGCGCCTTTACCACGCTGCCGCGTACACCCAACAGCAGCGCGCCGCCATAATCGGTATAATCCATCTGCTTTTTAAAGCGTTTGAACGCGGGCATCGCGATCGCCGCACCGATCTTGGTGCGCAGCGTAGCCTTTAGCTCACGTTTGAGCATCGAGAACAGCGCGCTGCCCAGCCCCTCCATAAATTTTAACACCACATTGCCTGTAAAGCCGTCGCAAACGAGTACATCGAAGTCGCCTGAAACGAGATCGCGCCCCTCCGCATTGCCCGCAAAATTGACCGGCATGGTCTTAATCAGCTTATAGGCGGCCTTGGTGAGTTCGTTGCCCTTTTCTGCTTCCGCACCGTTGTTGATAAGGCCGACGCGCGGGGACTTCACACCCTCGACCTTCTCCATGTATATGCTGCCCATCAGCGCGAACTGCGCCAAGTAGGACGGGCGGCACTCCGAATTCGCGCCGCAGTCGATCAGCATGGCTTTGCTTCCGGTCATTGTCGGCAACAGCGGTGCCAGCGCAGGCCTTTTTACGCCCGGCAGTCTCTTCACAATCAGTGTCGCACCGGCAATGGTCGCACCTGTGCTCCCGGCTGTAATAAAGACATCTCCCTCGCCGTCGCGCAGCAATTCCAGCCCCTTGACCAGCGACGAATTCCTTTTTCTGCGGATCGCTTCAACGGGTGGCTCGGCCATACCTATAACTTCCGCTGCGTCCGCAATATTTATGCGTTTTTCATCATAATCGTTTTTATTGAGCTCAGCAAGTATGACGTCACTGCGGCCTGTCAGCGTAATATATAAATCCGGCATCTCACGCAAAGCCAGCATACAGCCCTCAATCACAGCCTCCGGCGCGTGGTCGCCTCCCATGGCATCCACAATGGCCCTCACATACTCACCACCTTTTTACGTACAAACGTAGTATATAAAAAATATAATCCTAATGCAACACCTTTTTGCTTACCGAAAAAAGCGCTGAAATGAAGCCGACGGCACCTGATTCCATGAACGCGTAAAAACCAGGCGCGCTATCCGGGTATGCATATTACTCCATTGTGCTGTCAGATTGTTACCCCTTTGCACACTAAATCGCATACAATTCAGTTTGCACCTTGACAAGACAGGATACATAATATATAAATACATATGTA
>CAZLRM010000217.1:0-3281 GCA_964561895.1 uncultured Christensenellaceae bacterium
TTGGTCCTCTTTCCCAAGTTGGTCGCGGCGGAGTAGTTCTGATACGCATTGCGCGGATTGAACAGATATGCCTGATTCATATCGGACAGCTTGATTTTCGTGCTGATCTCCGTGCGCGTATAGCAGTCCGTACCGCTGGATGTGGCGTGCAGCGAAATCTCTTTCCCCGCGATCAGGTCCTCGATCACGTGCGCGCCGCCGTACTCGATGCCCGTCGTTTTTCCCGGCTGCGTCGCGCCTATAAACGTATCCACTGCGGCGAGGCCGCCGTAGGCTTCCACGCCGTTCAGCGTGATTTCGCTCATACGGATGGGCGGTTCCGAATGTCCGAAGTTCAGTATCGCGCCGGAGGAGCACATCGCGCCAAAGGTCCCCGCCGTCACGACGTCGATCTTCTCGGCGCATTTCTTCACGCCCTGCTCGGTGGCCATCTTCACGGCCTCCTCGGCGGTAAACACCACCGCCTTACCCTTTTTGAGCTTTTCGTTGATCTCTGCTATCGTCCTTGCCACCGCTAACCCCTCCAAACCGTATATCAAGCCCGTCAATGGCTTTTATTCAAATTATATATTATGATATTTTACACCTTTTCACTTTTGCATACAACCGCGAATTTATGGGTGACTTGAGATGAAACATAAAACATACAACGTTCAATCAATTTTGATTAGATTGCATATCGAATAGCTTATGTATTCTGTGAATCGCATGCCGCCTGCACGTCTTCTGTAACCTGCTCAGCTTTGGCATCCTGCGCCGCGGCATCGGGTAATGTGCTGTAGTTGTACAGTTCTCTCACCTTGTTCTTGGGCGGCAGTATAAAGACCACGATGCCGGCGAGGTAAGCCATCTGGAAGATTACCTGCACTACGCCGTAGGGTAAAAACTCTCCGAGAGCGCCCACGATGGGTGTGCCTATCATCGTTGCCGCGGTAACCAGTATGGAATAAACACATTGAGTTTGGCGCGATACGTGTTGGGAACATGCGCCTGAATCGCGCTGATGCGGATATTGGCGCTGTTCATTCCCAATACGCCCAGCAAAAACCGGCTGGCGCACATCATCCAGTACGGCATGTAGAATACCGTGGAATCGAGCAGCACAAAGATAAAGTATACTGCGACGGCGATACGGTATCGCTTCGTGTCCGGTATGTTGATGAAATAATGCAGGAAGCCGCCCAGCAGGTATCCGGCGCTGCGGATTGAGTTTAAAATTGCGTACTGCTGGTCGGTGAGAGTGGCGCTGCGTTCAAAGAATGGATAGAGCAGCACGGAACCGGACGAATCCGCGAACATCACAAGCGTAAAGCATAAGAAAACCGCGAACACGGCCCGGTCGCTCTTAAAGTAAATGAAGCCCTCCTTTAAGTCGCGCGCGTAATCCTTAATCCCTCCGCTTTTGGTCTCAATATACTCAAACTTCGTTTTAATCCTGCTCTCGAGCGCCACGTCGATCAGGCTGGTGATACCGTAGGCGGTAAGTATGAGCGGAAATCCGTAGCGATTGAACAGCAGCATAGCCACGGGCGTCACGAGCACGCTGCACAGCGGGTAGATGACGTTGATCGCGGCGTTGCCCTTCACGTAATGCTCCCGGGGCATAATCTGCGGTATCACGCTGGAGGAAGCAAGCTGGGAAACCACACCGAACGAACTGATCAGAACCGAAAAAGCCGCATATACAAAGTAATTAAAGCCCACTTTCCATACGGTAAATGCTGCGGCAAAGAATATCATTGAGAGTATGATCTCGTTGGTCACCAGCACCTTCAGCGGGTTCTTCCTGTCGATGACGGGGCCCATCACCAGCGGCAGCACAAACTGCGGGATCATGGAAACTACCATGAATACGGCGGAGAGTATGGTGGATTCCGTTTCCTGAAACACCACTACGCTGATCGCGAGGTTGAGCCCCACGCCGCCGATCGCTGATATAATCATGCCCGCAAAAGCGAGCGAAAAATTTTTATTCCACAGCTTTGTCTTCATTGCTCCCCAAAGGTATCGCTTAGTTGCTTACATAGCGTGCGCGACAATTATACCACACAGTATGATGGGCATGCGGTTGCAATATTTGGGATTACGACAATCCGGCTTATTATCATCCGTATGCCGTCATCGGTTGATTTTACGCCTCCGCGGCGCTATAATGACTTGACCAATATGAAGCGAGGGAATCAATGAAATTAGGTATTGTCGGCCTGCCCAACGTGGGCAAATCGTCGCTGTTTAACGCGCTGACAGGCGCGGGCGCGCCGAGCGAAAACTATCCTTTCTGCACGATCGACCCCAACGTGGGCGTGGTATCCGTGCCGGATGAACGCATGGATTACCTTGCGGAGATGTACCATCCCGCCAAATATACGCCTGCCGTGGTGGAGTTTGTGGATATCGCGGGGCTGGTTAAGGGCGCAAGCCGCGGCGAGGGCCTGGGCAACAAGTTCTTATCGCATATCCGCGAGGTGGACGCGATACTGCACGTGGTGCGCTGCTTTGAGGACGGCAACGTAACGCATGTGGACGGAAATATCAACCCCACGCGCGACGCCGAGACGATCAATTATGAACTCATATTCGCCGACATCGAAACGGTGGAGAAGCGCTATACCCGCAGCGAAAAGATGATCAAGTCGGGCGATAAAAAATACAAGCTTGAGTGCGACGCGCTTTCAAAGGTGAAGGAAGGGCTTGAAAAAGGTGTGTTCGCGGGCGCGATGGAACTTAGCGAAGCCGAACACGAGATCGTTTCCGACCTGTTTCTTCTGACCGACAAGCCGGTGCTTTACGCCGCGAACGTCTCCGAAGAAGACGCGGCGAAGGACATAACCGCCATACCGCAGGCCGCCGCGCTGCATAAACTTGCCGCCGCGCAGAATGCGGGGCTCATGGTAATCTGCGCAAAGCTCGAGGAGGAACTCTCCGCGCTGTCCGTTTCGGAGCGCGCCGAATTTTTAGCCGAGCTGGGCGTTTCACAAAGCGCGCTCGGCAAGCTCGCACAGCAAAGCTACGCGCTCTTGGGGCTTATCAGCTTTTTGACCGCAGGGGAAAAGGAAGTGCGCGCCTGGACGATCACGCGCGGCACCAAAGCGCCCGGCGCGGCGGGCAAAATCCATACCGACTTCGAGCGCGGCTTCATCCGTGCGGAAATCGTCGCTTTCTCCGATCTTAAAAGCTGCGGCAGCATGGCGGCGGCCAAGGCCAAGGGCCTCGTGCGTCAGGAGGGCAAGGACTATGTGATGCAGGACGGCGACGTGACACTGTTCAAGTTCAACGTATGA
>CAZLRM010000218.1:0-3271 GCA_964561895.1 uncultured Christensenellaceae bacterium
ATCGTCCGCGCGGCGCCCTTGCGCAGGAATATCTCGTCGGGCACATTTGAAAAGCGTTGTACCGATGGCATCAGATGAACGGCGGTCAGCGCTGCGACAAACAGTATTCCTAAGGCTCTGAAGGCTTTCTTCAAAAAAACACCCCTTCAACAATATCTGATGTTATTGTCGCTGAGGGTGTTCCGATTTATTCAATGTAAATTCAGAGAATCGTCGATTTGAAGCTTTGTGCGCGCTCGAGCATTTCCTCTGCGTGGGCGTGCGAAACGGCGGATTCCCCGCCCGCAAGCCGTGCGATTTCGCCGGTTCGCTGCGCCGCATTCAATGGTATGAGGTAGGTGTGCGTGGATGTTTCGTCGCTTTCTTTCGTGACGAGGAAGTGCGCGTCCGCCATACTTGCGATCTGCGGCAGATGCGTCACGCAGATCACCTGGCGGCCTTTGGATATGCAGAACATCTTCTCCGCGACGACCTGCGCCATGCGGCCGCTGATACCCGTATCGATCTCGTCGAATATCATCGTGGGGATGCCGCCGCGGTCCGCCGCGATGTTTTTAAGCGCCAGCATGATGCGCGATACCTCGCCGCCCGAGGCCACCTTGCGCAGCGGTTTTTGCGGCTCGCCGAGGTTCGCCGAAATGAAAAACTCCACCGTGTCGATACCGCTTCGCGTAAAATCGCAATCCTCTTCGCTTTTTAACTCCTCAAAATGCACCGAAAACGAAGCCGAGGCCATGCCAAGGTCTGCAAGCTGCTGCGTGACGCGCTGCTCAAATACCCGCGCGGCGTCGCGGCGCAGCGCGGACAGCCTCACCGATTGATCATACAGACCGGTTCGGAGCAAAGATGCTTTTTCCGCAAGCTGCTGCGCAAGCGCTTCGCTGCCCGACAGATCCGCGAGTTCCTGCTCGGCCTTTTTTAAAAACGTGCCCGTCACGAGCGGATCACCGTACTTGCGCGCAAGCGTGTGGATCAGCGCAAGCCGTTCCTCCGTCTGTTCAAGCTCATCCGTATCAAAGCTGCACGCGTCCATCTCGTGTCGGATATTTTCCGCAAGCTCCTCCAATACGTAATAGGCTTCGTCGGCGCGCGCCGAAAACGCTTCAAATTTCTCATCCACGTCGCCGATGCTCTGCAAACGGCCTGAAATATCCTTGAGCGTACCCAGCGCGCTTTGCGCTTCGGACTCGTAGAGCAGCTCGTACGCTCTGCCCAGCGCCTCCGCGATCCTCTCCGCAGCGTTCATGCGCTTTTTCTGCTGCAGCAGCTCCTCTTCCTCGCCCTCGCGGATACCCGCTTTTTGCAGTTCGTCGATCTGATACTTTAGTATGTCGATGCGCCTTTCGCGATCTGCGCCTGCGAGCAGCGTTTTAAGCCGTGCCTGCAACGCCGTATACGCGCCGTAGCTTTGAGCGACCTGCTGCGCTTCCTGCGCGATACGCGGATCAAATCCGTCCAGCATCGTCATATGGTTTTTTTCGCTGAGCAAAGACTGGTGCTCGTGCTGGCCGTGTACGTCCACGAGCCTGTCGCTGACGGCCTTCAATGTCGCAAGCGTCACAAGCGCACCATTGATACGGCATACGTTTTTCCCCGAAATGCTAAGCTCACGCGATAGCACGAGTTCATCCTCCGGCTCGATCTGCTGTTCCTCCAGCAGGTCGTCCACGCAATGCGCGCCTGTAAACCACGCTTCCACAACGGCCTTTTCCTCGCCCGAGCGGATCATCTCGCGGTCGGCGCGCTCGCCCAACACCAGGTTGACCGAATCGACGATGATGGACTTGCCCGCGCCTGTTTCACCGGAGAGCACGTTCATACCGCCCGAAAATACAGCCTCAAGTTCGGTAATCAGCGCGATGTTTTTAATAACGAGTCTGCTCAGCATATATATGTCCTTATCAGGCTATCTTTTAGGCCGCATCATTTTGGCCAGCTCATCGATCACCCTTTTTTGCATGCCTTCCTGTTTGACCGCAATAAAAATGGTATTGTCGCCCGCCAATGATCCCGCAACCTCCGGCATATCGAGTTCGTCAATCGTTTCGGCCGCAGCGTTCGCGCTGCCCGATATCGTGCGTACAATCACCAAAGACGCCGCCTGCTCCACCGATACCACGGTTTCACGGAACACGCGCTTAAACACGTCGAGCTTGCCGAGCTGGCTCTTGCCTGCTACCGCATATTTGTAGGCTCCGCCCTCGCCCTGCACTTTAACGAGCTTTAATTCCTTGATGTCGCGCGATATCGTAGCCTGCGTCACCTCAAACCCCATGTCCCCCAAAATCTCGGAAAGCTGTTCCTGCGTTTCGACGTCATGGTTTTCAATGATCTCCAGTATCGCACTGTGTCTTCCCTGTTTCATCGACTGGCGCCCCCCCTCTTTTACCAATCCCAGCTTAAGAACTTGGACCTCAGCAAAGGATAAAAGTACCCCTCATGGAATCGAATAAAGCGTGCAATATGCGCGGATCGGCTGATGTGCACAGTCTCGCCGCGATTCAAACTGCGTTGTATTGTACCATCACAGGACAGTATCGCGCCTGTGTCAGATTCGGGCCGAATCACAATCGCATCGTCTGCGGACACCACAAGCGTCCGGGAATGCAGTGTGTGGGGCGACACGGGTGTCGCAAGCATACATTTTAAGTTTGGGGCTACGATCGGCCCGCCCGCAGAAAGCGAGTACGCCGTGGAACCGGTCGGCGTGGATACGAGCATGCCGTCGCACGCTACGCTGTCCGCCAGCGCGCTGTTCACAAAAAGCTCCACACGGATAGTACGCGAGGTATCTTTCTTCATCACGGCAGCGTCGTTGAGCGCATCGGCGGTCAGCACTGTTTTCTCGCCGTCATACACCGCGCAGTGCAGCATGAGGCGCTCCTCGATATAATACCGGCCTGAGCGTATATCCTGCAGCGCCTGCTCAATACCGCTAAGCTCAATCTCCGTTAAAAAGCCGAGGTGCCCGAGGTTAATGCCCAGCATTGGTACGCCAAACCTGCATACCTTTGAAGCGGCGCGCAGCAGCGTACCGTCGCCGCCCAGTACAAACAGACAGTCGATTTTCGAATACTCGATGACGCTGCTCTCTCCGTCCGGCAGGCAGTCCGCATCAAAAAAAACGTTTGTCCCATGCGCGTGCAGCAGCGAAGCGAGACGGAGCGCGCCTTCATAATTCGCGTCTTTCGTTCTATTGGAATAAACGCCCGCACTTTGCATATCCATGTTACGCCCATTATACTGAATTGTGGATAATTATACAATACGG
>CAZLRM010000219.1:0-2513 GCA_964561895.1 uncultured Christensenellaceae bacterium
GGACCTCGGGCGAAGTGATTTTTAACGGAAGGAACTGGGACCCGGCGAGTACGCGCGATGCAATGCGGTCGGGCATCGGGTGCCTTTTCCAGGAACTTAATGTGGTAGAACAACTTCGGGTTGAGGATTACATATGCCTCGGGCTTGAAGAAACGAAATTCGGTATTATTCGCAAGCATTCGAATGCAAAAGTTTTTGACATGCTAGCAAGAATAGACCAAACGATCAATCCAAAGCTGATGATTGAAGACTTGAGCGTTGCCAAGAGGCAGGTGGTCGAAATTGCGAAGGCACTCGCCATGGATTCGGACGTCATCATTATGGATGAGCCGACGTCGCCACTGTCGGCGGAAGAAGTGAATCATCTTTTTGAGATTATCCGGGATTTAAAGAAACAGGGAATCACGGTTATTTACATTACGCATCGGCTGGAAGAAGTCATGGAACTTGCGGACTACGTTACAGTGCTTCGGGACGGAAAACACATCGATACGAAGGCAAAAAGTGAAATCAAAGACCGTCAGGAACTGATTCGTATGATGATCGGGAAAAACATCTATGAAGATTATATTCCTAACTCCGTCGATAAAACGCGCAAAATCATTGAAGTCAAAGGCATGAAGAATAAAAAGCTTAAAGGTATCAGTTTTGATCTTTTCAAGGGGGAAATACTTGGATTTTACGGTTTGATCGGGGCGGGAAAAACAGAAATCGCACGAGCGATCTATGGCCTTGATTTATTTGACGGTGAAATGCTCGTGGAAGGGAAAAAAGTTGCGTCCGGAAATCCGGAGAAATCACTGAAGAACGGCGTTGCGATCGTTCCCGAGGAAAGAAGAACGCAGGGGATCTGCACTTCGCTGAATATTGCAGCCAACATGCCAATGATGAATTACAAGACCGTTTCCACAGCAGGCATACTCAGCAATATTCGCCAGAAACATCTTGCGCAGAAGTATATTAAAGAAATAGGAATCGCATGCCGAAACGAAAACCAGACGGTGGGTTACCTTTCAGGCGGCAATCAGCAAAAGGTGATCGTAGGAAAATGCCTGAATGTTTCGCCTAAGGTATTGCTGCTGGATGAACCCACACGTGGTATTGATGTGGGGGCTAAGCAGGAGATCTATCACATCATACGAGACTTGGTGAAGCAAGGATGCTCTGCCATCATTTTTTCAAGCGAACTGACGGAAATCTGTTGCCTTTGCGACAGGATCGGCCTTTTATTTGAAGGAGAGATTAAAGGATTTATCAATAACGATGAGATGTTGGATTCCCAGAACATCATGCACATCGTGACAGGGGGTACGGTATGAGCGAATTAGCGATGAATACGTCAAAAAGACGCGGAGTAAAGCTATCTTTGGATGGCATCGAGAATCTGATCAGATTCGGTATATTTGTATTGCTGTGGTTGGGCTTGTCGATTGCGATTCCGACATGGAATACATGGGACAATATAAGAACGATATTGGTTTCGTCCACCAGCGTTGTTATTACCGCTTCCGCCATAACGATGGTGCTGATTACCGGAAACCTGGATCTTTCGATTACGGGCGTCGGCCCTATGGCGGGAGTATTGTTCGGTCTGTTTACAATCGCCGGTATACCGGTGTGGCTTTCAATGTTACTCGCGGTATTAACCGGTGCGACGAGCGGTTTTTTAAGCGGATTCATCATCTCCAAGTTTCAACAGCCTTCGTTTATCATTTCGCTTGTGTTTCAATATTTTACGGGGGGAATTGCGCTCATCGCTTCCAACGGACAAAGTATCGCCTCCGGGATGCCGGGAAACGTAAAAGATATTGCACAAACGATTTCGGGCTTGCCTCTTCCTGTTGTATATATGGCTATTATTTCTGCGATATTTCTTTTCATACAGAACAAGACAATATTCGCAAGCCAGGCATATGCGATTGGATCCAATATTAAAACAGCGAGATTTTCAGGAATCAATACTGTAAAAGTAATTACGGCTGCGTTTACGCTTTCGGGAATGTTGGCGGCTTTTTCGGGAGTCGTCCTCGTCTCGCGCTTTTCGGTTGCGGACTGCAATATGCTGCCGACGCTTGGAACAGACTGTATTATTGTGGCGGTTCTCGGAGGTACGGATATCAACGGCGGCAGAGGCACGGTGCTTGGTATGATTATTGGCTCGCTGATTATATTTACACTCACGCATGTATTAGGACGTGCGCAAGTCACAATTTATGACCAGCAAATCATCAAAGGCCTCGTGCTGGTTGGGGCGATATATCTGAATGATTTGATCCGCAGGAAGATAAAGGTTTGACGGAGGAGGAAGAAATAAAATGGAGAAGAAAATAAGATTGAGCAGTACTTCCAGGTATAATATCGTTCTGCTGATTACACTGGTAGCGTTTATTACATTATTTTACGCATTAAACCCAAAGTTTTTATCACAGTATAACATCATGCTGTTATTCAGGCAGTATCTGCCGAACGTTATTATTGCGTGCGGAATGCTGCTCGTGATTAACAGCGGTGGG
>CAZLRM010000219.1:2523-3256 GCA_964561895.1 uncultured Christensenellaceae bacterium
CGATCGACCTTTCGGTGGGCGGGGTGATGGCGCTGTCAGCTATCTCGTATGCCGCGCTTTGTGTTAAGGGCGTAGACCCGTGGCTGGCAGTCGGCATTATTGCACTTTTGGGAGTTTTGATCGGCGTCATCAATACACTGGTCATTGAGAAACTTCAAATACCCGCATTTATGGCCACAATCGCAGGATGGCTTGTATATGGGGGGCTGGCGTTTACGGTTTGCGGAGGTCCAAATCCGATCAGCAAGCCCGAAATGCAGGTGATCACGATACTGGACGACAAAGAATTGTATATAGGGCCCTTCCCGTTGGCTGTACCGATTGTACTGGTCATCGTGGCAGTATTTATATTCCTGGAGCGCAAAACGGTATTAGGTAAATACGCGATTGCCATTGGAGGCAATTACAACGCTGCGTACTATTCAGGAATCAATGTGTTCAGGATGCGTCTGATTTTCTTCATACTGTGTTCTGTGATGGCCGCTTTATCGGGCGTATGGCAGGTGGCACGGCTTTCAACAGCCGATCCGAGGTGCATTGGCCTCGGCGTGGAGTTTGCTGTTTTATCCGCCTGTATCGTTGGCGGCACCAATATCAAGGGAGGTCAGGGAAGCATCATCGGCGCTGTGATGGGCGTGTTTTTCCTAGCGGTTCTGTGGAATGGAATACAGCTAATGAAAACCGCGCTTCCGGTGTGGCTGCAGTGGCTTAAATCGCCGTATCTGCCGGAACC
>CAZLRM010000220.1:0-3252 GCA_964561895.1 uncultured Christensenellaceae bacterium
CTGGATCATTGGGTTGGGTGTTGCCCTCGCTTGTGCGTTTATCGCTGCAAACATGGCTAAAAAGAAAGGGTACAGCTATGGCGGCTTTTGGGCGTTCGGTTTCTTTCTGGGTATCGTTGCGATCATTGTTGCAGCGGTGATACAGGACAAGACACAACAGCCGTATCAGCCTTACCAGCAGCCGTATCAGCCCTATGGCCAGCCGCCGCAGTACGGCCAGCCGCCGCAGTACGGCCAGCCGCAGTACGGCCAGCCGCCGCAGTACGGCCAGCCGCAGTACGGCCAGCCGCAGTACGGCCAGCCCGTTCAGCCTGCACAGCCGACGGCAGCCGCCTGCCCGAGCTGCGGAGCGCCGCTGACGGGCAACGACGCATTCTGCGCAAACTGTGGTACGCGCGTAAAGTAGTATCAAAGCGCTTCGAAAAGTGCCGTGCCTTAAAGGGTAGGTTTTTCTGCGGCGGACCAGTTGGTAAAATGTCCGGATTTGCAGTATAATAAAGGTGCGTTGCAGCGGTATATCGCCGCCGAGGCGTTTATGTTGAGTTGTTACAAAAGGGGAAAGCGATGTACGACTACTATTGGAGGTATGGTTCCGATTTTGGCGATTTTCCGGTTGCCGCGATTATTATCATTATTATCGTCTGTATCGGTATCAATGCCGGCCTGTCATTTGTTCCGGCCAATATGGCGAAGAAAAAGGGGTACAGCTTTGCGGGTTTTTATTGCCTGAGTTTCTTCGTATCATTCGTCATCGCGATCATCATCGCGGCGCTGATACAGGATAAGAGGCCGCCGCAGCCATACTGGCCGCCGTATCCGCCTTACCCTCCGGGACAGCCGTACGGGCAGCCGTATATGCCATACGTGCCGTATGGGCAGCCTTATCAGCAGCCCCCGCAGCCCTCGTCGGTTTGTCCGGGGTGCGGCGCGGTGATTCCGGGCAGCGTCCGTACTGCCCAAGATGCGGCGCAAGGTTGAAAGAAAAAGGATAATGACCATTAATTAAGGAGGTAAACACTATGGATGGAATACCAAGCCTGCCGGATTTCCCGTCGGATTTCCCGTCGGATTTCCCGACAGATTTTGCAAGTGAATACGCAGTCGAAAGCGCGGTAACGCTGGGCATCTGGCTGACAGTGATCATTCTGATCGTTTGTATCGGGGCCGCGGTGGGGCTCGCGTTCATTCCCGCCTCGATCGCGCGGAAAAAGGGATACAGCTACGGAGGCTTTTGGGCGTTTGGGTTCTTTCTGTTCATACCGGCGCTCATCGTCGCGCTGGTAATTGAGGACAAGACGCAGCCGAAATATCAGCAGCCTTATGCGCCGTATCCGTCCGGCCCGCCGCCGTATGGGCAAGGCTATGCCCCGTCTTCGCAGCCGGTGTCGTACTGCCCCAAATGCGGTGTAGCCGTACCGGTAGGCAACGCTTTTTGCCAGGGCTGCGGCACAAAGGTAAACTGACAATCGCAGTATAAGACAGGTCTATTAAATAGGCCTGTTTTTTTTATTGCTTTCGCTAAAGCGTACAAGCGGGGTTGCAGTGAACATCGAATGAATCCCCAACGCGCGAAATATATATATAAGGCTAGAATATTGACGGGAGGCAAAGCTTATGCAAAAGGATCATCTGCCGAAGCTGGAGCTGGATGGGTTTGCATCATCGGAGGAAAGAAAGGATTCCGCCGCCAAAGATCGCGGAACGAGAACCGCAGGGTGGCGTGAAAAAGCATCGCGGATGATGAATAAAGCAAGAATAAAAATCGTCTGGAAAAAAGAAGACGCAGACGGCGATGTTGATGCGGGGTATAAACGGCTGCTCGTAAAAACGGGTATCTGTGCGGCGATTGCGATCGCCATACTGATTATCAGCACGGTTACTCCGCCGGGAGTACCGCAGACGATGAAAACTTCCGGCGAAGCGGTCAGCCAGGAATTCGATATCGACGAGGATATCGGCAGGCTGAAGTTTGTCGAAAAACTGGATGATGACGTCGAAAGCGTGATGAGCATGCTGCCTGTCGCCGCGGTTGTATATCCTTCGGACGGCGCGGTGACCACTACGTTCGGTCAGAGCGGCGCAAAGGGCGTCCGGTTCAGCGCGGAGGGGGCGACGGCGTACAGCATCGCAAAGGCTACCGTTCAGTCTGTGGGCGATATCAATGGACAGGGATACGTGAAGCTGCTGTTGGATACGGGTGAAACCGCGCTATACTGCAACGTTGAGCCGGCCGTGCAGCAAAGCGATATCGTAGGGGCGGGGCAGGTGATCGGCACACTGTCAGCAGACTATCTGTACGTTGAGATGAAGGACGGAGATACGTTTATCGATCCGATCGGCTATATCAACGCCTATACGTTGCAGTAGCAGGTATGAAGGCGCTGCGTATCGGCAGGCTTAAGATCAATCTGCTGCTTATACCGGCGGTCATCGCGCTGATCGCGCTGGGCATGGGCGACGTGCTGCTTTGTTACATACCGGCAGTGATACTGCACGAGTGGGCGCACGTATTGGCCGCAACGTCGCTCGGTATGACGATCACCGAACTGGAGCTGCTGCCCTTTGGCTGCGCGGCGCGGCTGCAGTGCTTTGCGATGTCGCGCGCGAAGGAGATCGTGGTGGCTGCGGCGGGGCCTGCCGCCAATATGCTCTTTGCGTGCGCCGTATTCGCGGTGAACCGATACGCGTTTTTCATTGCGATATCGGATAAGCTGATCGCGGCGAACTTAGCGCTCGCCTCTGTCAATCTGCTGCCTGCGCTGCCGCTGGACGGCGGACGCATCGCGCGCGCGGCATTTGCTGCGTGGCTGGGGTACAGCCGCGCGACGCGCCTTACGGCGATTGCGGGCATTATTTTTGCAGCTGTGATGACAGGCACAGGCGTTTATATGCTGATTGCGGGACAGCAGCTTAGCCCCAGCCTTTTTATTATGGGTTTTTTCCTGTGCATCGCGGCCATCAAGGAACTTAAATCCGCCCCGTTCGCGCTGATCCGCGATTTTTCAGGCAAGCGGGTCACCATCGAAAAAAAGCGCACCTTAAGCGTGAACCGTATTGCAGCGATGCAGGGTGAGCATATCGGCGACTTACTGCGCGCTTTTGAGGCAGGCAAATACAACACCGTTACCGTGCTGCGCGCAGACATGGGCGTACTGGGCGAGCTCGACGAGCGCGAGGTGCTTTCGGGTATGATGCGCATGGGCACATCCGCGACGCTGGGCAGCCTGTGCAGGCAGAAACTCTCTGATGACA
>CAZLRM010000221.1:0-3246 GCA_964561895.1 uncultured Christensenellaceae bacterium
GCGGCGGCCGATGCCGCAGCGGAGATTTTCGGGCAGTATAAAAATATGCTCCAGCCAGTAACCGCTGCGCACAAATACCTCGCCCGCATAAAAATCCTTTGGCACATAGACGATGGAAAAATAACCGATGACTTTACCTTGCGCTTCAGCCGCAAATACGGCGTTTTTTTCGATATAGCCGCGCGTGATCGTCAGCTCAAGCTTCCAGACCTCAAAGTATTCTTGGGGATCGTTCCAGTAGCGCTTGGAGGAAAACGATATTTCCGTGAGCGTTTCATGCTCTTCCGGAAGTGCGCGCCGGATTTTGACTTGATCGTTCATTCACCCGCCTCTGCAAGCAGCGGCACCTGCAGCATAAACAGCCGGTGTGTCTGCTCGTGCTTGGGGTAATACGCTTCGCCGCAGCCCTCGATGAGGAAAAACCCGCGCAGCAGCGCAGCCCATTTTTCGGTGGGCAGGTTCCAAAGCAGCAGCCCGTCGCCCGGCAACTCTCCCGATATCATACGGGTATTCCGTTCCAGAATCTGATCGGCGCCAAGATAGGAGTTAAGCTTGATCAGTACTTTGCCCCCGGCGCGCACGATGCGGCGCGTCTGCGTCAGCAGAAACTGCGCGTCGTCAGGCGCGAGGTTATCCGCGATATTGGATAGTATCGCGGCATCCTGTGATTGATCGCCTATACCTTCCAGTTTTTCAAGGCCGCCTGTAATGAAGCGGTACCGCCCGTGCTCCAGCATCATGGCGCGCCGCCGCGCAAGACGGATGCCCTCGGAGGAATAATCGACGCCGATATGCCGCTGTGTGCCGCGCAGCGCGCATAAAAACAACAGGGTTCCGTTCCCGCAGCCAAAGTCGATCACGTTTGCCGCACCTTCGCAAAGCCAGTCCAGCGCATCGTCCACCGCGATAATACCGGTTCGGGCGCTGCAAGGGGCACTTACTTTCTCTCCAACATATACCCCGTTCCATACCCTTCGAACCTTTTCCGCCATGCCTTTCATAAGAGACGCTCCTTTAATCCGGAAGTTGGATAATTACAGGCGCTTTTTTTTAAGTATACGCACGGCAAGCCAAACCGTCATGATAAGCGCCGCAGAGTAACCCAATACGCCCAGCAGCGGTATGCCGAAGAGCCGCGGCGTCATATTTGTGGTGCAAAGTATGCTGGAACCGATCACGAGGCAGCCGGAGAGCATTCCTGCAATCAGGCGGTTCACGGCGCGGTCCAGGCGCGAGAGCGGCGCCTCTGAGCCCACAAGCTCCATGTTGAATTTGGCCTGTCCCCGCGCCGTCATTCTTAAAATATCCGACATTTGGACGGGGATATCGGCGGCTTTCCTGCTGAAAGCGCGCAGCGCCCGCCCGCTGCGTTTGATTGATTTTGATATGTCGATATCCTGCCACAGCGAATCCGCAGCGTTCGCGGCGATAATGGACAAAAAGCTCGTTTCCGGGTTGATTTTGCTGAGCACGCCCTCAATCGTCATTACGCCGCGCGCGAGCATCGAAATTCCGGGCGGCATCGTAATGCCGTTGCCTTCCGCGACGCGCAGCAGGTCGATCAGCAGCGAGCCGGCATCGATATCGCCTAAGTCGAGCGTGCCGTACCGGTTCATCATATCTCCGATTTCGGCATACAACCGGCTGCGGTCGGTTTCGTTGCTGCAATTGCCAAGTATGCTGATGATATCGCCCAGCGCGTGGATATCGTTGTCCGCGGCGGCGGCGACGGCTTCCTTGAAAAGCTGCCGGTGCCGCGGCGACAGCCGACCTACCATGCCGAGGTCGATCCAGATGATTTTACCGCCGCTGATACGGATGTTGCCCGGGTGCGGGTCGGCGTGGAACAGCCCGTCATCCACAACCTGCTTAATATAATTCGCGCCGATCTTGGACGCAATTTCTTTTAAATCGTAGCCTTGAGCCAAAAGCGCTTCGGTGTCGTCCACCGCGATACCCTCGACCATTTCCATCACAAGCGCCCTGCGCGTTGTAAGGTGACGCTCCACGCCCGGAAAGCCGATATAGCGGATATCTGAGTTACACTCGGCAAACTCCCTTATATGCTCCGCTTCGAGCAGAAAGTCCATCTCCTGCTGCGCCGCCGCCCACATTTCGTCGATCACCGCGTCGAAATCGACGACCTTGCCCGCGCGGCTGACCATGCGCAGTAAGCCCGCGATCCGGTGCAGCAGCTTGATGTCCTGCGCCATTTTATCATATATGCCGGGTCGCTGTACTTTGACCACGACGCTTCGGCCGTCTTTGAGCGTAGCCTTGTGCACCTGTGCGATGGACGCGGAACCAAACGGCGTTTCATCTATGAAGGAAAAAAAGTTTTCCGGAGGCTCTTTGTATTCTTCGTTGAGCACCAGCAGGGCCTGTTCAAAGCTCATCGGCATCGCAAAAGCGCGCAGCTTGGAAAGCTCCTCGCAATAATCCGCGGGGATCATATCGGACCGCATCGACATGATCTGGCCAAACTTAATAAAGGTTGCCCCGAGTTCCTCGAGTATCTGCTTAAGCTTAAGCGGCGTCAGGCCGTGAATCAGGTCGTGATGTGCCAGCACTCTTAATATATCTTTGAATCGTTCCGAGGCGGCGCGGCTATTTTTCGCCATCCTACGTATCCATACTGTTTAGTTTGGCTTTGAGAGCGGCGATGTCTTCTTTGCTCATCTTATCGAGGTTGTCGATCACCCCTTCGACGCAGATCTTGCTTTTTGAGACTGTGCCCTTGACTTTTTCGCGTACGTTATGTTTGAGTTCTTCGTTGAGCGCTTTTCCCTGCTCTACGGTGAGTTCGCCCTTTTCGATGAACATCTCGATGAGCTCCTGCGATTTTTCGAATGTGAGGGTCATCGCGCCCACACCCGCGAGCCATATCTTTTTAAATTCTTCGCTGATTGTGCCTGCCATATGGATCTCCTTTCACGGACAAAATATTTTGATCCGTACAGGAATATTATATGAAGATTATATCATATTTTAACGAAAAACTACAGCGCTGCACGAGGCATTTGTTTATGCGGTTCCCAACCTGTCTGTATCCCAATTTTTTTTAGTTTTATCATTAGTTGAGATTGTGTAATTATTGAACGCTTGTTATAATGTGAGCGTAATTATATGAAAATATGGAGGATTCTTCGAATGTACGATTATGGCTATTATACTGGCGTCGGCGCCGTTGTCTGGATCATTGGGTTGGGTGTTGCCCTCGCTTGTGCGTTTATCGCTGCAAACATG
>CAZLRM010000222.1:0-3230 GCA_964561895.1 uncultured Christensenellaceae bacterium
ATCAATGAATAGCAATAAGAAGGGTCTTGTCATCGGCATCATCGTACTCGCCGTAGTTATCGCCGCGTTTGCTGCGGTATATTTCCTCGTGATCGACAAGCCGGTCATCGGAGAAAAGGATATCACGGTGGATATCATCCATGCCGACAAAACAGAAAAGACGGTTGAGATCAATACGGAAGCGGAATTCCTGCGCCAGGCGCTGGAAGAAAAAGACCTGATTGAGGGAACAGAATCCGCCTCGGGGCTGTATGTAATCACGGTGGACGGCGAGACGGCGGACGATACGCAGCAGCAGTGGTGGTGCTTCACAAAGGGCAAAGAGGCTTTGATGACCGGAGTCGATACGATCCCGATTGAGGACGGCGATCAGTTTGAAATCACCTTTACCGTCGGCTGGTAAAGCGAAGCCGGCTATCCGGGAAATACTGATATTCGGATTTTTAAGCGCCGTTTTGATCATCGTTCAGGTCGCAAAGGCGCTCGCCTTGCCTTTCCTCCCGAATATTGAGTTCGTGTCCCTTCTTATCATCGTGTATACGCTCGTTATCGGGAAAAAGGTATTTTATATTATCTATGTCTTCGTATTCGCGGAAGCGCTGATTTTCAGTTTCGGCATATGGTGGATCAGTTATCTATATGTATGGAGCATACTCGCAATTGTTGTGCTGCTGCTGCGCAAGGCCGGGAATACGGTGGTCTGGGTAATCGTATCCGGCGCGTTCGGGCTGTTGTTCGGCACGCTGACTACCATTCCCTATCTGTTTATGGGCGGTCTTGGCGCAGCAGCTGCTTACTGGATCAATAACATACCGTTCGACCTGCTGCATTGCGGGGGAAATATTGTCACGGCGGCGCTGCTGATGAGGCCGTGCTATGCGGTGATGAAGAAGTTGTATTTGCGGGAAGGAACAAAACTACCCACAGATTAATATTGCAAAAATGATGTATGGACATCGTAACCTCCGGATATATTTTGAAATTGCTGAAAGGTCTTGTTTTTGTATACCTTTCCCAATATAATCAGATCAATGCTTTTGTATACGACGCGGAATAACAGATATTGGATCGGGTTATGATTGATACCGCAAGCCGAACAGAATACTTGAGGCGCATACACAAACTACAGGATTATATAGAAGAGAACATATGCAAACCGCTTGCTCTTATAGAGCTTGCCGATATTGCGGGCTTTTCAAAATATCATTTTCACAGAATATTCAGTGCATTTACAAATGAATCGCTGTTTCAATATGTGAACCGCATTAAACTGGAGAGAGCCGCGGCCTACCTGATCCATCGGCCGGATGTTACCGTTACGTATATTGCAAGCCATTACGGTTTTTCGGATTCCGCAGTCTTTTCCCGTTCGTTTAAAAAATACTACGATTGCAGTCCAAAAGAATACAGGAATCAAAACAGCAAGATTTGCAAAGATGTATCTGTCACAGAACAATATAATGGAGGTGAGTATAAAAACGGAAAGGGAAAAAGAACAATGGAGATCAAAGCAAATGTGGAGATGGTAACGATTGAAGACATGCGTGTAATTTATGTGCGCTATACAGGAGACTATCAGGGATTGGCAGCGGCAATGCCCGCAATGATGGAAAAGTTATATGGCTATGCGGTAAGTCATAACCTTTTGGAGCCCGGGAAAACAAAGATACTCTCCGTTTATCACGACAACCCCGGGCTGACAAATGAAAATCAGCTTCGCACCAGTCTGTGTATGAGCGTTCCGGTTGAGGCTGTTATAGGCGAGAACAGCGATATTGGCAGTATGAACATTTCCGGCAAGTTTGCTGTCGGGCACTTTGAATTGTTCAGAAGCGAATTTGATGATGCATGGGGCTATATGTACGGGGAATGGCTGCCCGACAGCGGATACCAACCCCGCGACGCTTTCCCGTTTGAAGTATATCTCAGTGAACCGGGCATGAGTCCGCAGCATAAGCAATTGGTAGATATATATCTGCCCATTGAACCGCTCGGCATACTGTAAACCCGATAGGTGAGCGGAATGAAAAGGGATTACTGGCCGACGCTGCAGTGGAAGGAAGCTGTCCCGGAAGCCGTAGGCATGTCTTCAGTAAAATTGTCTTTATTAAACGTTATTATTCAGTCCGGGTACGACAATCTTAACGGAATCATTGTTATACGGAAGGGCTGCGTTGTTTGGGAAAAATACTACCATCGCAAGAATGCAAAAAGCATGCATAACGTTGCATCGGTAGCTAAAAGTATAATTTCCGCGCTTATCGGAATTGCGATACAAAAGGGCTGTATCAAAAACGTTGACGAAAAAGTATTAAGTTTCTTCCCTGAATACAACTTTGACTTTACGCAAAAACAAAAACTGGGCGTCACACTGCGGCATCTGCTCACGATGACTGCCCCTTTTTCGTTCAGGAACTGGCATGAACCGCTGAACAAGATGAGACAGCAATCCAACTGGGCCAGGTATTGTATTGGCATGCTGGGTCAGGGCGGACGGATAGGTACATTCAAGTATTCGACTGCGGGAACGCATTTGCTTTCTGCCGTCATAACGCGCGCGACAAGCAAGTGTGCCCGCGAGTTTGCCAATGAATACTTGTTTTGTCCTATCGGTATGCCGGAGATCAAAGCGAACGATTCGCAGGCATACGAGTTGGAGGATGTGTTTGGACGCCGGGTACACGGATGGATACACGATCCAAACGGCCACTCTGCCGGCGGATTTGGGCTTACGCTGACGCTGCGCGATATGGCTCGTTTTGGGTATCTCTATTTGAATATGGGCGAGTGGGATGGTAAACAGATCGTCCCGGATGCCTGGGTTACAGAGTCAACCGCTAAAAACGCCAATATGTATGGGTATCTTTGGTGGCTTCGTACAGTGAAAGGGTTCGACGCATATGCTGCCATGGGAGACGGCGGCAACATGATTTGCTGCATTCCTGAAAAAGATTTGGTAATCGCAATCGCATCCCGTATCACGAGGCATTGCCGGAATCGATGGCCGCTGATCGAAAACATTATACTTCCTGCGGTTTTAGAATAAAGTTGTTGCATATTTGCCTTGCCCCCCTCAAAGTAAAGGATTTTTCTTAGGGCACACGCGGCGGATATCCAATCTGGCGTGTGATTCGATGCCGATTCTTTTGTTTCCGTCCTTTGGTGAGCAGAATTCTTGTACAGTCCCTGTTTCTATGGTATACTTTCGCGTGAATTGAAATGCATTTAAG
>CAZLRM010000223.1:0-3194 GCA_964561895.1 uncultured Christensenellaceae bacterium
TGTCTTGATATTGCGCAGAGTAGGTCTTGTGCGTTAAGTGCCTCGGGATGGGATGTCGCCCGGGGACGAAAGGCGGATTTTCCGCCTGCGGTACAGGGTCGCGTCCGCTGCTGGGAGAGCCTTTTTCTCTTATAGCGCGTTCTTTGCCTATATTCAAGGGAAGGAGGTTTTTTTGTATGAAAAATTTCAATCTTCGTACATGGGTCATGATGGCTTTGCTGGCCGCGCTGGGCGCGTTGCTCAGCGCGTTTCTGTCGGTTGAGCTGGCGCCGGCCGGGTTTAAAGTAGTGGAGATATCCTTAACGCCCATACCGGTGATGCTTGCAGGCATGATGTTCGGGCCGCTCGCGGGGGGGCTTGTGGGGTTTGCGGCGGATACCGCAGGGTTCTTTTTGGGTGTGCAGACGGGCGCGTATAATCCCGCTTTTTCCGTAACGATGGCGCTTTTTGGAGTGATCGCGGGCCTTTTTTATATGAAGTCGCAGAAGAACACGATCTGGAGGGTGACGCTTGCGGTGGTGACGGCGCAGCTGGTTTGTTCCGTCGTGCTCAACACGCTGCTGATCTGGCTGTTTTACGGCGTGCCGCTGCAGGCGCTGCTGCCTGCGCGCCTCGTGGCTGCCGCAATCGAGCTGCCGGTGTATGCGTGGCTGCTCATGGCGCTGTTTGAAGCGCTGCAGCGGGTGATTACCAGACAGCCAAAAGCGGCGAATGCCGCATAATCTGCAAATGAAAAGTACCGGCGGGAAAGGCACTGCCGGTACTTTTAATTCGGGTTATTCGTCTTCCTCGCCGTAGCGTTCACGCGCTTTTTTGAGCATGTACACGTACTTTTTTTTGGCGGCTTCCATGTCATATATCGCATAGTCGATGAGATCGGGATCCGCCACGTTGTCAAAGTAGTTCTCGGCTGCCTGCCAGTCGGAGTATGCGCGGCGCACATCGGCGGCGTATCCGTCGGGCTCGTATGCCATGATCGTTAACCTCCGTAATTGGTAACATGAGTATTGCCAGACATCGGGGTTTATATACATTTCCACCGTGTGCGGCGTATTGTGCATTCGGTAAAAATAAAACATAAAAATTGATATAAAAATAATTGGGATTAATGATATTTCCGAGCATGTATGATACACTACTGGTTAGCACTACGAATTAATACTTTAGTAAAAAGGAGCCGGATATGACGACCGGAAAAGATTTTTGGGATCCCGGAATATGGTCGCTGCTCTTTGAACTCACCATACTGCTTGTGGGCATGCTGACCGCCAACATGCTGCGCCGGCTCATCAAGCCGCTGCGTCAGTCGCTGATACCCAGCTCCGTGCTGGGAGGGTTTCTGATACTGATCGCCAACCTCGCTTATAAATATTTTGCGGGGGATTCGATGTTTGCCAAGGTGACGATGGAAACGCTAACCTACCACGGATTAGGTCTCGGGTTTGTCGCCGTGGCGCTGCGCCAGTCCGAGCGGCAGAAAAATCCCAAGGCCAACCGGGATGTGTTCAATGCGGGTGTGACCACCGTATCTTCCTATCTGCTGCAGGCGGTTTTAGGTCTCGCGATCACGCTGGGGCTGTTTTACGTGCTGGGCAACTGGCCCTCCTCCGGTCTGCTGCTGCCCATGGGCTACGGCCAGGGGCCGGGGCAGGCGTATAACTGGGGCCATATCTACGAGACCGCAACCGCTTATGAGACCGGGCCGTTCCAGTACGGCGCGAGCTTCGGGCTCACCATCGCCGCAATGGGTTTTGTTTCGTCCGGCCTCGGCGGCGTGTTCTACCTTAACCGCATGAAGAAAAAAGGGCTTGTGAAGCAGTCCATACTCAACGCCGAAGAGATGGAGAATTTGTCTGCGGAGACGATTACCAAAAAGGGTGAGATACCGCTTTCCGAATCGCTCGATAAGCTGACTATACAGCTTGGCCTCGTGGTGTTCACTTACATGGCAGCGTACCTCGTGATGTATCTTTTATCGCTTGGGCTGGACTGCCTCGGCGGATTCTTTGTGACCACCATCAAGCCGCTTATCTGGGGTTTCAACTTCCTCATCGGCACCGTGATGGCGATACTGATGAAATCGATATTAAGAGGGCTCACCAAGCGCGGCAAGCGGCAGTACCTCAACAACTTCATGCTTTCGCGTATATCGGGCGTGATGTTTGATATCATGGTCGTGGCAAGCATCGCGGCGATCGACCTTTCGGCGTTTGCGCATCGCGAGTTTATCATACCGCTGGCAGCGCTGTGCGTTGTGGGTGCAGTGGCCACCTACTGGCAGGTGGATTTTATCTGCAAGAGGCTGTTCCCGGAATACCGGCACGAGGCGTTTCTTTCACTGTATGGCATGCTGACCGGCACGGCGAGCACGGGTATCATACTGATGCGCGAGATCGATCCGTTGTTTGATACGCCCGCGGCAAGCAACCTTGTGTACCAGCAGCTATGGGCGATTGTGTTCGGTTTTCCGATGCTGTTGCTTTTGGGCTTCGCGCCGCTCAGCATCGGAAAAACTTGGATTACGCTGGGTGCGCTGATTGTGCTGCTTGCGGGGATGAGCGTGCTGCTTTTTCGCCATCAGCTGTTCGGGAAGAAGAAAGCAAAGCAGGTTTAGCAAGGCGGCTTCCGGTAAACGGAGGCCGTTTATATTTGGCATGAGCAGGCTTTTTATGGTATAATCGCACTATGGATTCAGCGCAGATCATCTTTGATATTTTCTATTACGCGGTATTCGCTTTGGCTGCAGTTTTTTTCTGTTTCCGTTTGTTTAAGCCCAAACCGGAAGCCATACCCGGCTCGCCGCTAAAATATGCCTGTCTTAAGGTGTTCGCCATTGCGGTGCTTTCAAGGCTTGCGCTGCTGCTGCTCAACTGGGGCGTTCAGCATCTGCTCGGTAACGGCGGCGAGCTGCCGGATACATGGTTCCGCTGGGACGCCGATAATTTTACGGCAATCGCCACGCAGGGCTACTGGAGCGCCGAGCTGGGCTGGAAACGTATCGTGTTTATGCCGCTGTATCCGATGGCTGTGCGCATCATGACGATGGGTTTCATTGATGTTAAAATTGCGGCGATGATCGTATCTTGGCTGAGCCTTGGCGGCGCGTGTGTGTACCTATATAAACTTGTACTGCTCGATGCGGACGAAGCCGCCGCGCGCCGCGCGGTGAAATTCCTGCTGATATTTCCCGTGAC
>CAZLRM010000224.1:0-3185 GCA_964561895.1 uncultured Christensenellaceae bacterium
TTCAAATACATCCGCAACAAGGAGACCAAGGATATCAAGGAGCCCGGCAAGGGCAGCGGCAAGGAAAACGGCAAGGGTAAGAAATAGCTTAGCTGTACAAACTCGTAGGGGCGGCTCCCCTGAGCCGCCCGTCAGCAATGTTTACAACTACCCTGATATAACAAAAAGAGGCGGTTCCCCGCCTCTTTTTAACCGCTGGCAAACTTCGTTTGCCAGCGGGTTTAAGTGCATTACCCATCTTTATTATTGCCTTTCTCAGAGGCGGCTCTATCGAAAGACATGTTTTTGCTCGGTAGACGACAAGGTCTTTAAGAATATATCCACGTATTAGGCTTTGTCAAAGCTAAAAGAGGCGGTTTCCCGCCTCTTTTATTGATTTCTATTACTCTTACTTCGCGTTGATGATCGCCGCATGCGCCGCCGCAAGCCGCGCGATAGGTACGCGGAACGGCGAACAGGACACGTAGTTGAGCCCGGTGCGGTGGCAGAACTCTATGGAGCTCGCCTCGCCGCCGTGCTCTCCGCAGATGCCGAGCTTGATGTTCGGCCGTACGGATTTTCCAAGATCGGCCGCCATCTTCACTAGCTTGCCTACGCCCTTCTGGTCGAGCTTGGCGAACGGATCGGATTCATATATCTTCTTGTTGTAGTAGTCCTCGAGGAACTTGCCCGCATCGTCGCGCGAGAACCCGAACGTCATCTGCGTCAAATCGTTCGTGCCGAACGAGAAGAACTCAGCTTCGCCGGCGATTTCGTCCGCCGTCAATGCCGCGCGCGGTATCTCGATCATGGTTCCCACCATGTACTCGATCTTGACGCCCTTCTCCTCGATCACCTTCTCGGCGGTCTTCACCGCGATATCCTTGACGTATTTAAACTCCTTGATCTCGCCTACGAGCGGTATCATGATCTCGGGTTTGATATGAAGCTTTCTCTCCTGCGCAACCTCAATCGCCGATTCGATAATGGCGCGCACCTGCATCTCCGCAATTTCAGGGTATGTGACCGCGAGGCGACAGCCCCTGTGGCCCATCATCGGGTTAAACTCGTGCAGGTTCGCAATCGTGAGCTTTAATTCCTCTACCGGGATGATCATTTCCTTGGCCAGCGCCTTAATATCTTCC
This sequence comes from uncultured Christensenellaceae bacterium, assembly GCA_964561895.1. GTDB lineage: Bacteria > Bacillota > Clostridia > Christensenellales > SZUA-584 > JAEWCC01. Next base: position 1,125 of record CAZLRM010000224.1, read on the forward strand.
TCTGTCGTGGGCAAAAACTCATGCAGCGGCGGATCGAGCAGGCGGATCGTGACAGGCCGCTCGCCCATCGCCTCGTAGATGCCTTTGAAGTCTTCCTTCTGCATCGGCAGCAGCTTATTCAGCGCGCGTACGCGCTGCTCCGCGTTCTTGGATACGATCATCTCGCGCATCGCGGGGATGCGGTCTTCGTTGAAGAACATATGCTCGGTGCGGCAAAGGCCGATGCCTTCCGCTCCGAAATTGACCGCCTGCTGCGCATCCTTGGGCGTATCGGCGTTCGTGCGGACTTTAAGCGTGCGGACTTCATCCGCCCATTCCATGATGGTACCGAAGTCGCCCGTGAGCTCCGCAGGCTTGGTCGGTATCGCCTGGCCGTAGACATTGCCCGATGTACCGTCGAGCGAGATATAATCGCCTTCTTTATACACCTTGCCGTCCGGCGCGGTCATCGTCTTGGTCTTCTCGACGATCATGATATCGCCGCAGCCCGAAACGCAGCAGGTGCCCATGCCACGCGCAACCACCGCCGCGTGAGACGTCATACCGCCGCGCGCTGTGAGTATGCCCTGCGAAGCGTACATGCCCTCGATATCCTCAGGGGAGGTCTCGAGGCGTACAAGCACGACCTTCTCGCCCGCAGCCGCAGCCACCACCGCTTCTTCCGCTGTGAAGTAGATCTTTCCGCAGGCTGCGCCCGGAGAAGCCGCGAGGCCCTTGGCGATCGGCTTGGCCGCCGCAAGCGCCTTGGTATCGAATGTGGGATGCAGCAATGAGTCGAGCTGCTTGGGTTCCACCTTGAGCAGCGCTTCCTTTTTATTAAGCTTGCCTTCCGCCACAAGATCCACCGCGATCTTGAGTGCCGCGGCGGCGGTGCGCTTGCCGTTCCTGGTCTGCAGCATATAGAGCTTTCCGCGCTCGATCGTGAACTCCATGTCCTGCATGTCGCGGTAATGCTCCTCCAATGTGGAGGCGATCTTCACAAACTGGTTATAAACCTCGCTCATCGTATCCTTAAGGTCGGAAATGGGTTTAGGCGTACGAATACCCGCCACCACGTCCTCGCCCTGCGCGTTCATCAAAAATTCTCCGTAGAGCTTCTTTTCGCCCGTAGAGGGGTTGCGTGTGAACGCCACGCCCGTGCCGGAATCGTTACCCATGTTGCCGAACACCATGGCCTGCACGTTGACGGCGGTGCCCCAGTCGCCCGGGATATCGTTCATGCGGCGGTAGACGATGGCGCGCGGGTTGTCCCACGAGCGAAACACCGCTTTGATCGCCTCAATGAGCTGCTCCTTGGGATCCTGCGGGAATTCGCGTCCCATCTCCACCACATACAGCGCTTTGTACCTCTGTACGACCGTCTTTAAGTCCTCGGCGTCCAGCTCTGTGTCGTTCTTAACGCCTTTTGCTTCCTTAACGTCGTCGAGGATCTCTTCGAACTTCGCTTTCGCGATGGACATTACGACGTCGGAAAACATCTGGATAAAGCGGCGGTAGCTGTCATAAGCAAAACGCTCGTTATTGGTGAGCTTGGCCACACCCTTAACCGCCACATCATTGAGTCCCAGGTTTAAAATCGTGTCCATCATACCCGGCATCGAGGCGCGTGCGCCGCTTCTTACCGAAACGAGCAGCGGGTTTTCCGGATCACCAAACTTCTTGCCGTTGATCTCCTCCGCCTTGGCAAGGTATTCAAATATCTGCGCCATGATATCGTCGCCGATTTTTTCTCCGTCCTGATAGTAACGGTTACACGCCTCTGTGGTCACGGTAAATCCCTGCGGTACGGGCAGCCCAAGGCCCGTCATCTCCGCAAGGTTCGCGCCTTTGCCTCCCAGCAGGTCTCTCATCGACGCATTCCCTTCGCTGAAAAGATACACATACTTATTCGCCATTGAATGCAACTCCTTATTTTTTATATCATTTCCGGCATAATGCCGTTTTTTACTATTTAGCCCGACAAAAGATTATACACCATTTATCCGGCACACACAATGGATAGTTTTAATATCTAAGAAATTACGCGCCCGGCGGCGTGCCGCGCTAAAACCATTTTTTCCT
>CAZLRM010000225.1:0-3182 GCA_964561895.1 uncultured Christensenellaceae bacterium
CCTTGTTCTTTTTCAAATAAGTGATGTCCGGTATCACATAATCCACGCCGAGCATGTCCTCGCGCGGGAAACAAAGTCCGCAATCAATTACGATGATTTCGTCGGCATATTCGATGAGCCACATATTCTTGCCAATCTCGCCGACGCCCCCCAAGGGGATGATGCGTATGGTTTTCTGTTTTGACAATTAAGTCTTCCTCTCTTTCGCGATTCCATTATATCATAAAACATTTAATATCTCAAAGCAAGCGGCATCATCGCAAAACCGCCACGCCTTTACATGCTTGCAGCCGCCCTGCCCCGCATGGTAAAATGGATAAAAATTAATATGAAAGCAGGATACTGTATGCGCATACTGATTTGCAACGCAGGCAGCACATCGCTCAAATTCAAGCTTTACGATATGCCGGGCGAGCATATACTTGCAGAGGCGAAGATGGACCGCGTGGGCTCGCGCAGCGCGTCGGTATTCAGCTATAAAACCCCGGACGGATCGATTAAAAAAGAAGGCGTTGACCTCCCGGATTACCGGGCGGGTATCGCCCTGTTCATCGAAACGCTGACGGGCGCGGAAAAGGGCGTGCTCAAGAGCATTGGCGAGGTGGACGCGGTGGGCTTCAAGCCCGTAATCGGCAAGGGCTACGCCGCCGTGCACGACATGGACGACGCATGCATACAGGGATTAGAGGATTACATGAACGTCGCGCCGGTACACAACCGCGCATACCTGCAGGCCATCCGCGCGTTCAAGGCGCTGCTGCCCGATATGCCTATGGTGGGCGTGTTCGAACCCAACTTTCACCGCACGATACCAGAGGAAGCGCGCATTTACGGCATCCCTTACGAATGGACGCAGCAGTACGGCCTTAAAAAATACGGCTACCACGGCGCATCGCACCGCTATGTCTCCGAAACCGCGCCGCAGCTTGGAAAAGCGCAGCGCATCATATCGTGCCACCTCGGGGGCAGCGGGTCCATCTGTGCGATATTGGACGGGAAATCCATCAATAACAGCTTCGGTTTTTCATTACAAAGCGGCATACTGCACGCCAACCGCGTGGGCGACCTCGATCCGTATGCGGTCGTTTACCTGCTCAAATCCGGCATGACGCTGGGTGAACTCACGGAAGGCCTCGTCGAGAACGGCGGCATCAAAGGCATTTCGGGCGTCAGCAACGACCTGCGCGATATTGAGGAAGCCGCCGCCGCTGGCAACGCGCGCGCGCAGCTCGCGATCGATACGTTCTGCTTCGGCATCCGAAGTTACATCGGCAGCTATTACGCGCAATTGGGCGGGCTTGATATGCTGGCCTTCACAGGCGGCATCGGCGAATTTTCCTCTGCGGTACGCAGGGCGGTCTGTGCGCCGCTTGCGCATATGGGCATACACATCGACGAAGAAGCCAACGCAGCATGCCACGGCACGCAGGCGCTGATCTCCGCACCGGATTCGCCCGTCAAAATCGCAGTGATCCCCGCCAACGAGGAACTCATACTCGCCAAAGAGGTGTACGAGCACATTGCGAAATAGAGCCGAAAACGGCGGCTGCAAAGCCGCCCCTCAGACCGCTGACAAACTTCGTTTGCCAGCGGTTTTTATGTGCATTACCCATCTTTATTATTGCCTTTCTCAGGGACGGCCCTTTCAAAAGGCATGTTTCTGTGTTGTATCCACATGGGCTTAATATTGTATATCTAAGCATAAGGTTTTATCAGTAGACTGAGTTTGCCCCGCTTGCGGCTGCCCCCCCTCGGTCATGTCATCCCGGGCTTTGGGTGTTATACCAGTCCATCGCCGCTTTCGCGCTTGCGTCCTCCTCCGACAAGCCCTGCTCCATGTATTCGCGGATCGCCGCTGATACCCAGTCAACCCTTTCAAGTACCTCCCGATAGGCCTTATCGTATGCTTCCATGCGCGTACAGCCGTCTGAAATATACTGCGCCGCCATCCACGCGAGGCTTGCGTCTATTCCGTCATAAGAGCAGTTTTCATACGCAATGATAATATTCCCGTTGTCCGTCGGCCTAAGCGTGAGCCCAACCTCTTCCCCTACGCTGCCGTATATGATGGTCTTCACATATACCTTAGCTTCAATGATATCGCCGTCCTTTTCCAGAGCCAGTATCTCGGCATACCCCTTTTCAACCGCCGGAGGTTTTGAATACATACCGCCCTTAGCCATGCGAATCTGTAAATCCAGCGCGAGGAAGAACAGCTCGGTGTCTTCATTGCGCTCTATCAGCGCAGACAGGTCGGGCATTGCACACGTCATCCGCGCCAGGTAATACTGATACCGAAGCTCAGCCGCAATGTCTTCTATTTGTTCTTCCTCTGAAAGTACATCGCCGCGCTGAAGCGCAGCTTCCTTTGCATCATGCTCGGCAACCGCCTGCGCGGTGAGCCACGCGTTGTAGGTGGCGATTTCCCCGGAAAGAACCGCGCCCTGATTCACGCTCTGATACTGCATGACGGATTGCCGGTAATCCTCAAAATCGGCGCTGTCCATGCTCATCGCCACAATCCTCAGCCCGTCGCTTGTTTCCCTAAGCTCCAGCCGTACCGCTTCTGTTTTGACGGCCTTACCGCCCAGCGTCAGTTCGTACCGGACGTCGGCAGTATAGCGAAAAGCCTTTTGCGACGCCTGCACATCCGTCACGCGGATGCCGGTCACATCGGGTGTTTCTCCGTCGCTCAGCAGCGTAAGCGTCGCGCTTTCAAACTGCAGATAATAAGCAGCCAGCAGCGTATCGTCATTGAGCGCCCAGTCCTCTCCCGATTTAAAGCGCCGGCCGATGTTTTCCAGGCTTCCGCTGAAGAACCCGCTCAATACACGCTGCGCGGTGTCCGCAATGCTATCTCGCATTTCCGCTTCCGGCGTTTTAACGGGCGAAAGCGCGCAAACGATATCGCTCACGACCGGTATATCCGCAGCCAGCACAGGCCTCACCATCAACAGGCAGAAGGACAGTATGATCAAAACCGCTGCAGCGGCGGCTGCAATTCCCGCCGGCCTCCAGCGCGGCTTTATACGGGCTTTACATTCAAAGCCTAGGCAGCTCAGCGCTTCGTCAATTTTATCGTCAAAGCCCTTCGGGGGTTCCGGGAAAGCGTTTAAAAGCTTCTTTCTCAGCATATAACCTCTCATATCCCGTCCTCCCCGCCAAGTATCAGTTTCAGCTCC
>CAZLRM010000226.1:0-3162 GCA_964561895.1 uncultured Christensenellaceae bacterium
AACCTTCGCACGGGTCTCAATTCCCATGCAGGTTGTATTATAAATACGACTTGTTATGAAGCGCGATTCTTATTAGGGAATGCTTTACGGTAAAACCGCAAACGATATTTTATAATACCGTGTGAGTATACATGAACTTTGGCAAAATGTAAAGCTTTTAAATAACAAGGGATTTTTGGCGACGGATTTTAATGGCGGCGGCGGATAAACCGCGTGCCGTAGGGGCGGACTTTGGCCGCCCGCGGGCTTGCGATATAATAGTAGCAACGGTCACCCCTGTTGTGACAGAGGCATAGACAGAAAAACTTATTTTAATTGAAGACCTATCAAGTAATTTCTTATTTTTTTACGTAATAAATTTTTAGTTTCGTCAATTTTTTCGGGAATTTCAATATACACTTTTCTATGAGTTTCAACGTCCATTTTCAAATCTGCTGTATTTTCAATATCAAGAACGAATGTTTCAAAATAAGCACCTAATTCACTACACATTTTCTTTATCTTACAAAATAAATAATAGAATTCTTCGTTAAAGAATGGAGCGAATCTATCAAGCGATTTTAAGTAATCATTATATGTATTGACAAACTCGTTGAATTTGTCTTTATGATATTGTGCTTTTTCAACTTTTTCTATTGGCACTCTTACAATAAAACGTGGAAATAAAAATGCAGCACTCAGACAACAATCAAACATTTTATCCCATAATACTTGGCATATTTTATACTCATCATCATATTGAGCTTTAGAAATATACAATGCTTTTTCTTTAATAGCATTAATTGCATCCAATTCTTTCTTTAAATCAGATTTATATGATTCGATTTCTTTGGCGTGTTCAGCTTTTTCTCTCTCTAAGATTCGGTTTGCCCAAACTTTACCTAACCAACTCGATAATGCTAGGACTATCGCACCGCCTCCACCTAAACTTGCTATTATTATTGCAGCAATTTGTAGGACTTCTTTCATAATCACTCCCTATAATAAGTTATTTATCGAATAGAAATAAAGAGGGGCTTTGGTTTAACCAAGATTGTCACGAGTGCTGTTATTTGGGTTTGAGCATGGTGTCGGTATGCCATTTATCTCTCGAATATGGTAGTCGTCATACTTTCCAAGCTCAATTGATTTGACAAACTGTTCTCGGTTCATATTCCGGCCTGTGTAATTGTCATGGAAGTGTTGGTTCCTACCGTTCTCATCTTCCCAAGTTACTTTGATTCTACCACCCATAATCTCACCTCCTTTGCTGATATTAATTTTTAACCCAACTGTCCCTCTTTATTCGATTCAAATATACCATATATAGTATATGGGAGTCAACACCATAACAATATGGGGAATATAGTACTTAACTTGAATATACAGAAGTACATATAAGAACAGATAAGAAAGCACAATGATACAATCAATGCACTTGTTTATGAATTACAGCCAATGCTTTGATAAAAGAGGAGAGACGTACTATTTATTTTTGTTCTGGCACATAGCGCTGAGGTTACACAATGATTACAAGGTTTCTTAACACAATTACTGTAGCGTTAAGCTAGGGCGGTACTATGGGGGCAGAGCCCCCATAGTATCCACAAAAACAAACTCACCCCACGCTTATCTTCAGTTCCCCATTCCTTGCGTCCGCCTGCGCAATGCCGACTGCTGCCAGCAAAATATGGTTGTAATATACTGTTTATCCATGTATAATGATGCCAGAATGCAAATTATCCCGCGGAGGTAAAACCAATGAGGACGCCAAGCATGGTATTGGGTATCATCGGCGGCGTGATCGCCATATTATTCGGTCTGTTTCTGGTGCTGGGAGGCGTCGTTTTTCTGGATGACAGCTGGTGGGACGGAACATATGATACGGGTGTTGCCTATGACGGGGTCGCCTATCAATCATATGAGGCGGAGGAAAGCAGTACAATAGCTGCCGCCGTATTCATAGGATTGGGCGCCTGCGCTGTCGCCTCGGGCGGTCTGGGGCTGGCCGGAGGGTGTATTGTCAAGAAAAAGAACAGAACCGCGGGGGTGATGATGATCATCGCGGCGGGGCTCAGCGCAATCGGTTTTTTTAATCTGATATCGGTGGTGCTGTTCATACTGGGGGCGGTCTTCGCGCTCAAAAAAGAGCCTCAGCCCATGCCATACCCGTATTACGGGTATCCGCAGTATCCATACCCGCAGTACCCGCAATATCCGCAATACCCGCAGTATCAGTATCCGCAGTCCCCATATCCGCCGCAGCAGCCTGTTCAGCCACAGCAGCCGTCTGCGCCGCCTTCCGACGGAACCGAACCGCCGCAGCAGCAATAGAAATCACCAGGCAAATACAAAGGGACGGTTTCAAAAAGTACCGTCCCTTTAATCATATCCGGCCTGTATTTTTTCCGGCTATTCAGCCTGTCGTAATCCTTAACTCCCCATCCTTTGCGTCCACCTGCGCGATACCGCCGTCGGAGAGGCTGCCGGATACGAGCATGCGCCCGAGCTGCGTCTCGATCTCCTTTTGCAGATAGCGTTTCACGGGGCGCGCGCCGTACACGGGCGTGTACGACCTGTCCGCGATGAGCTGCTTTGCCGCGTCGGTGAGGCGCAGCAATATGCCGCGCTCGTCGAGGCGCTTTTGTATCGCTTTCACGCTGAGGCCGATTATCTCAATCACGTCGGCTTTGGTAAGCGGCTTAAACATCACGATGTCGTCCACGCGGTTCAAAAACTCCGGGCGGAAGCTCTGCGACAGTGCGCTCATCACCTGCAGGCGCGCCTCATCGCTTAAATTGCCCTCCGCGTCGATACCCGTGAGCAGAAAGTCGCTGCCGAGGTTGCTCGTCATAATCACCACGGTGTTCTTAAAGTTCACCGTGCGTCCCTGGCTGTCGGTTAAGCGCCCGTCGTCCAATAGCTGCAGCAGCACGTTGAATACGTCGTGATGCGCTTTCTCGATCTCGTCGAAGAGTATCACGCAGTAGGGCTTGCGGCGCACGGCCTCGGTCAGCTGCCCGCCCTCGTCGTAACCGACGTAGCCCGGAGGCGCGCCGATCAGCCGGGCCACCGAGTGCTTCTCCATGTACTCGGACATGTCGATGCGGATCATCGCCTGCTCCGAGTCGAACAGAAACTCGGCCAGGGTGCGGGCCAGTTCGGTCTTGCCCACGCCGGTGG
>CAZLRM010000227.1:0-3156 GCA_964561895.1 uncultured Christensenellaceae bacterium
GGTATGCGCGCCGCTTAAATTTATGTGATGATTTCCGGGGTCGGGTTCCACGCATACCACCTCCATGTTTTTTGTGAAAAGCAAAAAGCGCTTTTCGGCAAAATAATTATAACACGCGCATGAAATAAATCAATTAAGAAAATTGCGTTGTCCGCGCCTTTGACATGCGCTCATTCAAAAGCTTATAATCATTCTGGCGGCGGGTCTGTGGCTGAAAGTCGATGCCAGTCGCGGGCGAAACGACCCACGTAAACCAGAAACTCTGGCGAGCATGGCGCGGTCTAGTTGTAAGCCCGGCCGGGAGGAATCCCGAGAGGCACAGTAGTGGGGAGGGTAAACCCCTTATGAGCGAGCTGCCCAGCCGGCGGGTGTGGGGGCAAAGGCCAGGTCAGCCGCCGCCATTTTAGTGAATAATGATTAGTGAATAGCCTCCCTGTAAGAGAAACCTTTACCGCTTTATCGTACGGGGACGCAAATTTCGCAAAGATGTGCTTTGATCAATTCAGCCCTGTACCTTTCCAGTATCGGCCTCGTTTCGTCAAATTGGAAGCGCCGCTTTGACAACTCCGGAAAAATCCCGATCCACGCTTTTCTTACCGCTTCTTCCGTGTGTTCAACGAGAAACACAAGGTATCTCCCTCCGGCGACATTGCCCCGGCTCACGCTATCATCATTCACCAATGCATCGCTTTTGATCACGATACAGGCATCGTAACGGCAGTCTTCGGGCTTTGTCGTTGCGGGGTTATCGCGCGCGATTCCCATCACAATCGATTCGTGGTTCAGCAAACCGTTGTTCCTTGCCCACTCTTTCAATTGTTCCATTACCAAAGCATTGGCCTGCCCGTAAGGGCCGGTTTTCCTCACGTAAGCGATACTGTATGCCGGAATATTTTCAATTGCCGCATTCATCATATCTACGCTCCTGAAATCAATATATCGGGTTTGGCAGAAGCGTAATATGCTTTAAAATGTTTTTCAAGTTATTTTTTAATTTAGAAAAAAAGGCACCTCTCGGTGCCTTTGGTGCCTGTCCTGATTTTTTCACACCAGCTTTAAGCTGATGTCGAGCGGCTTGACCGTGTGCGTGAGCGCGCCGATGGAGATGAAATCCACGCCTGTCATCGCGATTTCGCGCAGGTCTTTTTCGTCCATGTTGCCCGAAGCCTCCGTGAGCGCCTTTTTCTGTATTATCATTACCGCCTGCGCCATCAGCTCAACGCTCATATTGTCGAGCATGATGATATCCGCGCCCGCGGAAAGCGCTTCCTCCACCATCTCCAGCGTTTCGGCCTCCACTTCGATTTTAAGCGTATGCGGCGCGTTTTTGCGCGCGGAAGCTATCGCGGTGGTGATGCCGCCCGCGGCGCGGATGTGGTTGTCCTTGATGAGTACGCCGTCGGAGAGCGTGATGCGGTGGTTAAAGCCGCCGCCGACGCGCACCGCGTATTTTTCGAGCACGCGCAGCCCGGGCGTCGTCTTGCGCGTGTCAATAATTTTAACCGCGTAGCCCGCTACCTCGTCCACCGCTGCCCTTGTGCGCGTCGCGATGCCCGAGAGCCGCTGCATGAAGTTTAGCGCGAGGCGCTCGGCCGTAAGCACGGAGGACGCGCGGCCTTTGACCGCGCCGATGATGTCGCCTTTTTTTACGGTATCGCCGTCCGAGAAGAACGTTTCCATGTTTACCTGAGGATCGACGTACACGAATACCGCTTTGGCGATTTCCGTACCGCACAGCACTCCGGGCGATTTTGCAATAAACCTTCCGGATGTCACCGCATCCTGCGGCACCGTGCATTGCGTGGTAATATCGCCCGTGCCAACATCTTCCGCGAGTGCGCGCGCAATGAGTTCATTCAATGCTCTCATATCAATCGTCATTTTCGTGCCCTCCCGAGTCCGTTCTGAAGTGCGCACCCACCGATTCTGTGCGCGCAAGGGCGCTGGTCAGTATGCGCTGCGCGAGAATCAACATGTTGTATAGTTCCATATCCTTTTGCGAAACGAGCTTCGCGTCATCCAGAGGCCTTCGCATATCTTCTACGCGCTTAAGGCCTTCCAAGAGCGCTTCACCGTTTCTCAGTATGCCGCACTGTTTAACCATGATGCCTTTGAGTTCGATCGCCATCTCCGCGCTGCCAATCGGCGGAGCGGAAGAAACCGCCTCCTCCGGAAGCTCTGCCGCTGTGCTGTGGCCGGTAAAGCCGCCGCCCACTGTCTCCGCGCAGCGGCGCCCGAATACGAGGCATTCGAGCGTCGAGTTGCTCGCGAGCCGGTTTGCGCCATGCACACCCGTGCTTGCGACCTCGCCGCAGGCCAAAAGCCCCGGTATGTTCGTTTCACCGTGCAGATTGGTTTTGATGCCGCCCATCATGTAATGCTGCACCGGCCCCACGGGGATGAACTGCTTCGTCATATCGATGTCATGTTCGAGGCAGGTTTTATATATTGTGGGGAACCGGCTGATCAGAAAGTCCGCAGGTTTGTGCGTGATGTCCAGCCGGACATACGGCGAAGTCTGGTGCTGTATCTGGCGGTAGATTTCGCGCGCGACGATATCACGCGGCGCAAGCTCCGCAAGCCGGTGGCTCTCCTTCATGAACCGCTCGCCCGCATCATTCAGTAATATGCCGCCCTCGCCGCGCACCGCCTCGGAAATGAGGAAGCACTGCTTGTTGCGGCTTTCGGGCGTATACAGCCCGGTGGGGTGGAATTGTATAAATTCCATGTTTTCCATCACCGCGCCCGCGCGCATCGCCATCGCAAACCCGTCGCCCGTGGCGACCGCGGGGTTGGTGGTGTAGCGATAAAGCTGGCCAAGGCCTCCGCTCGCGAGTATCACAAAACCCGTGCGGTAGAGGCGCCATGCGCCGTTTTCGAACACGACCAGGCCCGCCACATGCCCGTCTTGCGTGATGACGTCGGCTACGAAAGAGTTCTCGTGTATGGAGATGCCGGGTTTGGCTTTCACGGTTTCTTTGAGCGTACGCACCATTTCAAGGCCCGTCGCGTCGCCGCCTGCGTGCAGTATGCGGTTCATGCCGTGGCCGCCCTCACGCGTGGTTAAAAGATGCCCTTCGCTGTCGAGGTCGAACTTTGTACCGAGTTTTAAAAGCTCGCCGATCTCCCTCGGGCCTTCCTCTACGATCGTGAGCA
>CAZLRM010000228.1:0-3120 GCA_964561895.1 uncultured Christensenellaceae bacterium
AATATGCCCTTTTAGGGCTAGTGCATACCACCAGTTTAACTGGTGGTTTTGATTTATGCAGAGGAATACGAAATTAGCCCTTTTCCGTCATTGCGGGAAGTGTGACGATACCCACAGGGGCATTACGCAGCAGTGCAAATAAGGCAGCTTAAAGAGTGCCGGATTTCCACGCGGCGCCGCAAATGCGGGTATTTTTAGCGGATCAAACGAAACATACGCATATTGGAAAATAATAATTGAATAATTTATCGTATCGCTGCACAAAAAAAATTATCGAAATACAATAAATAATAATTGACAAGGATTATTTATGCATGGTATGATCCCAAAGGGAAAGGAAGGTGAATATCAATGACAGATACGGCTTATCTCTATGAGTACTTTCTGAATCACAGTACGGTAAATAAGAGCGCTTCCTCCAAAGATATCAATAAAGAAAAGAAAGTTTCCGAAGACAAGGAGGGGAAGAGCGATGGAAAGCATACAAACTGATACGCCCAAAACTTCTTTTGAAACAAGGCTGCCCGCGCGGCTGCTTGCTTGCGCCGCGGCGTTCGGAGCGCTTTTTTCTTACCTGTTCGCAAAGCAATACATCGGGCTCAACGTGCTGTGTTTTGTGCTTTTCGTATACGCATTCGCAATCATCAACAAACAATACTTCATCGTCAGGCGCTTTTTTGAAGAGCCGATGATGTACATCGCGTGCATCCCTGTCATATTCATAGGCGTCATGATATTTACGGAAAGCACGGCGGTTAATGGCCTCGGTATTCTGGTGATACTGTTCGTGATGTTCGTGCAGTATCTTTCGCTTTCCGGCACGGCGCTGCACAGATGGTTTGAACCCGCGTTCCTGCTCGATATCTTCTTTGGCGTTTTCAACCGCGTGCTCATCGGCATCGGCAGTTTCGTGGCTGGGGCGGTGAACGCCATATTCAAGAACCGCCGCAGCAGCCGCAAAAGCGCAGTTGTGGGCATACTGGCCGGCGCAGCCCTGCTGATACTGGTTATTCCGATACTGGTCGCTGCCGATCCCAACGTCTCCGCGTGGGTTGCATTATTCTTTGCGGGTATCCGCTTCGGCGATATCGTGCTGTACGGATTCCTGTTCCTGTTCGGCGCATCCGTCATTACGGCGCCGGTGGCCAACGCCAAGCGCGAGAATATCATCGGGCTAAAAGCTGCGATCAAGAGCCAGGGCAAGCGCCCCATAGAGGGCGTGAGCACCGCTGTGGCGCTCACAATGGTGTCCGTGGTATACGTGCTGTTTGCCGCGATGCAGTTTGGCTACTTCTTTGAGCCGCAAGAAACACTGCAAAGGGTACTGGGGCTCACAAGCGCAGCCTACGCGGTGCGAGGCTTCAGCGAGCTGCTGTTTATTACGTGCCTCAACTTCATACTGCTTGCCCTTGCGCTGCGCTTTACGGCAAAACGCGGCGACGAAAAGCCTCAGGTTTACCTCAAGGTGCTCTACGTGCTGCTCGTGCTGTTTAACTTCGTGATACTCGCGTCCTCGCATCTGCGCATGCAAGTCTACGAGCTTTCGTTCGGCTACACCGTATCGCGGTTTCTGTCGCACTCGTTCATGCTGCTGCTTGTGCTGCTAAACCTCATCATGCTGGCGCGCGTATTCACGGACAAAGTTAAAGTGATGCAGCTGTTTGCCGTGACCGCTCTCGTCTATTTCTGCGCGGTGATGGCGATAGGGCCGGAGCGGTACGTGGTGAACCGCAGCATCGCACGCTATGAACAGGAAGGTAAAGTCGACTCGGCATACCTGTTCAGCCTCTCGGGAGACGCGCTTTCGGATGCGTGCGGCTTCGTCACGGCGCATCCCGAAACCTTCGACGAAAATGCAAAGGAAGCAGCAACTGCAGCGCTGCAACGCAGCGAATATTTTAGCAGGCAGTTCGGCTGGCAATCGCTGAACCTTTCGGAACAGCGCGCGCACGAGAAGCTCAAATCCCTGCCGCTTAATGATTAAAGCCTCCCCATGGCAGAATTGCTTTAAATAGCGAACCTCACCACCGGACGATCCGGCGCGATACAAACCCACCGTCATGCGCGAAGAATATGCGGCAAAACAAAAACCGCTGAAACGCCGCAGGAAAGCGAAAGCTGTGCATGGGGAGGGGGTATCGGGCCGGATCGTACCATTTTGTATGACAGTATCAGATTATAGAGGAATAATTAACCAGCATTCCATATAAAAAATAAATAACATGAGGGTGTGATATGAAACCAAGAATCCTGCTTGTTATACTAGTGATCATAGTGCTGACAATGATTCTTGCTTCATGTTTAGTTGTCGATCCGTCTTTGCCTGTATACGAAAAAACAGATGAAGATGGAACCAGCGTTTACATTGACGGAGTGAGATACAAGGAGTTGCACGAGTTAAAATGGGAGTTAATTCTTACCTATCAAAGTTACGAAATTATTGGGTATGCAGGAGATCGCAACACTTCTATAACGATAGATCATACAGATACTGAAAGGAATTTTATTTTTCTTAATGGTCGTATGTTATATCGTGCAGATAGAAATATCCCTGACGTGTCGGTAGAAAGTGTTGATAACATTGAATGGGAAGATTATGTGGTGGAAAATGATGAAATAAAAAATGAGTATAAGAATACGATTGAGGATAAAGAAATAATAATAGAATTATTTGACCTATTGGATACTGGAGAGAGAACGGAGAAATTTGATCCGATAAGGAATGACTCAAAATCATGGGTAATGGCGCTTTTTATTGTCTAGTGTTTGGAATGAATAATGGAAGACTTATTTACGGCAGACCATCAACAGGATATGTTTATATGCCGGATGATTTATTGGAGAAAATAGTTGGGAAGAAAATTAATCTTGAAATGCTGTTATCAGAATAGATAAAAATACAGTGGTTGAATTGGGCAGGGGGGCATACACAAAGTAAGCCTTCCTTTTTATTGACAACCCAAAATACAAGCGCTATAATCAAATGAGTAAATTACTAAATTACTGAGGGATGATTATGATGAAGATACCGGTGACACTTAAGCACAAGCCCGTGATCGTATCGGAGGATTACGCGAATATCGACGGAAGGTACGCGCACAACTCGGACGCGCAGGGGCT